>CAJQMW010000033.1 GCA_905479535.1 uncultured Maribacter sp.
AAAGTCGCCCCTATCCTCCACGTTGAACTGCGTTCCCAAAACGGCAATAGTTCCTAGTTCAGTTTCAACCGTAAACTTTTTTCCTTTGGCGACCTTAAAGAAAGCCTCTCCGTTTAAGGATACATTACGTTCCTTATCCCAATTTTTCTCGTTGAACGATAGTTCGGATTCAGCGTTTAAAATAATTTCAGAGTTATCCGGTAAAATTACTTCCCTACTTTCCGCATAATCCGTAGTAAAGGATTCATCCAAAGCACTCAAATAAAAATACGAGCCCGTCAATAGCACCGTAACTACTGCGGCAATACGTAAAAAGCTCTTGAAGGGAGAAATGCTAATCACTTTTGGCTTTTCGGCAGAACGTACCCCCTCGATGGCGCTCCATGCCTTGTCCATGTCAAAAGAAGGTGCTTCCAACGTACCGGAAGTTTCTAGAATTCGCTGATAAGTTGCATATTCATCGGATTTTTTAAATTCCGATAACTCCGCCCCAGAGAGTTCGTTGTTCAGCCATTTTGCCAAGTAATTTTCTTGCATGATTTCTAGCTTTATACCTTAATAACAACCCACAATTAAAAAACCCTACTTTTTATTTTATAATCAGTAGTTTACTTACCATCAACCATCAACCATCAACCATCAACCATCAACCATCAACCATCAACCATCAACCATCAAATCCCATCGATCCGCTCCCTTAGTCTTTTTAACGCCAAATGCATTCTTTTTTCAATGGCCTTAACACTCACCCCCTCCATTTCGGCAATTTCCACATATTTTTTTCCATCAATTCGATTCAACAAAAAAGTAGTACGCTGGTTATCGGGTAAATCGTTCAGGGCTTTGTCCAATTTCTCTTTAAACTGATTTTCCTCCATTAAAAACTCAGGGGATTCATGTGTAGTTTTTAGTGTTTTATCCGCATATTTTAATCGGACTTTCTCCGCTTTTATTACGTTTAAATATAGATTGTTCGCAACGGTATATAAAAAGGACTTTGCTTTTTCTGGCGTAACCTTGGCACAGTTTTCCCAAAGTTTTACGAAAGCTTCCTGCACGGCATCATTCGCTTTTTCTTCATTTCCGAACTTATAGAAAATATAGTTGAAAATGGTTTTAGAGTGCGCTGAGAATATACTACTATATACCTGTTCTTCGCAAACGTTTTGGTTATCGGTTGGCATCGGATACTGCTATTTTCTCAAAGATATTTTAAAAAAATTAAAAAAGCGGGTAGGGTTTTTTAGAAGTGGGTTGTTTTAAGACTATACGAACAAATAATACCAAATCGTTATGAAAAAGTTTTTGAGTTTTACAGTCTTTGTCACCCTACTAGTGACGGCCTTAAGTTTTAATTCGTGTCAGGACGAATTCGAAGTGATTGATACCGGGGATGAACCACAAGCTATTATGGCCAATTCATCAACCGCAATATTGGTGCAGAAAACCGCAACAAGAGATGGTTCTTTTGATAATATCGTGGACGGTGCAAGTTGTATCGATGTCAAATTCCCTTACACGGTTGAAGCGAACGGATTGGAACTAACCATCAATTCCAGGGAAGATTTACAACTAATAGAAGAAATATTCGATGAGATTGATGATGACGTGGACTTTTTGGAAATTCTTTTCCCCATTACCATTACTTCAGGAGATTTCACGGAAATCACAATCAACGGAATAGATGATTTAAGGGAACTGGCCGCTCAATGTAAGGAAGGTGGTGAGGATGACGATATTGAGTGTGTGGATTTTGTGTACCCCATGACCCTTTACACCTTTGATATTAACCTAGAGCAGACCGGAAGTGTAGTCGTGGAGAGCGATAAGGACCTTAGAATTTTCTTTGGCGGATTGGATGATAAAGACCTGGTAAGTTTTGACTTTCCTATTACTTTGGAACTGTATGATGGAACCAAAATAGAGGTGAACGGCAATGAAGAATTGGCGAGAGTAATAGAAAATGCAAAGGATGCTTGTGATGAAGATGACGATGATGATTATAATGATGATGATTTTGATGAAGAACGTTTAGATGCTTATTTAATGGAATGTCCTTGGTTCATCAAAGAATTTGATAGAAATGATATGGACCAAACTGATCAGTATTTTGATTATGTCCTAGATTTCATGGAAGATGGTAAAGTGATTGCTAAAACGAGAACAGGAGCGTTTTTACCTGGTACTTGGAGTACATCTATGGACGACAATGGTGCTTTATTGTCTATGGAGTTTGAAGCCTTGGTAGATTTTAATTTAGAGTGGAGGGTCTACGAGATTGAGGAAGGTAAAATAAAGATTTACAATGGTGAGAGTAATAGGATTATTATGAAGCAAATTTGTGCAGATGATGAGACCGCTGACCCAAATACGTTAAGGGACTTGTTGAGAGAATGTGAGTGGGTCATTAAGAAAGTTAAGAACCAAGGTGAAGAAATCGATAGGTTGTTAGGATACGAATTTAAGTTCATGGCCGAGGGTGTTGTTACCTTGAGCAACGGAATCAATACTTCAGAAGGTTCTTGGGAAATTACCTTAAATGCAGAAGGTAAGCTCGTTATGGCTATTACCATGGGAGATGAACCCGGTGTTAGTTTCGAATGGCCGTTGTCCGACCTTAGAAACGACAGGTTGAGGTTTGAAGTCGAGGAGATTGATTATGAGCTTGTATTGCAACGAGTGTGTGATGATAATGCCAATGACGGCGATGTTTCTGAAATACGCAATATTGTGATGGGCGGTTACGGGGTTGTTGCTTCCTATGTTGAGGCCGACATGGACAGCACTGTGGACTATAATGGTTACAGCGTTCAATTCATGGCAGAGTATCAGATTTCAGTTTTGGAAGGTGGAGAAGCTTTTGGCATGGGACTTTGGAGAGTGCTTAGAAATAGCGATCAGGAGCTCAAAGTGTACTTGAATTTTGGGGATAGCATGCCATTTGATGAGTTGACCGATGATTGGACGTTCGTTTCGATTACCGATACACGAATTGAATTAAAGGATATCAGTGGAGGAGACGGTTCAATCTCTACATTAGTATTCGAAAAACAATAGGATGAAAAGAGTCTTCCGGAAAAACTGCGGAAGACTCTTTTTAATTCAACGGTAATACCACGGTTATGAATTCAACACTAGCTAAAATCTTGCCTTTCCTTTTTCTAAGTTTTTTGTTCTCTTGTGAGACAACGGATGATGCTCCTACGGAAATTGCGTCGGTGGATATTGAGGAAATTAGGGCGATTGCTACCTCGGGTACTTGGATGGTAGCCAAATACGAAGAAGATGGAATTGACGAAACCTCTAATTTTTCCGGTTATGGATTCAGCTTTGATTCGGATGGCGTATTGAACGTTAGCAATCAGTCAACGTCATTGTCCGGAGCATGGTCAATACGCTCTGATTCTGATAGTAGCGATAACGACAGCAGTAATGAGAATGATGTCGATTTTAATATTTTCTTTACTTCGCCTAATGATTTTGAGGAGATTTCAGAAGATTGGGAAATCGTTAGTTATAGCAGCGCTAGAATTGAACTGAAGCACATTAGCGAAGGTGATGGAAGTGTTGATGTTTTGGTATTTGAAAAGTAAAAAATATTGATAAATAAAACATCCAAATACATACCGCCAACAGTAATGAGTTGGGCCTCGTTGGCGGTATTGATGGAGGTTTACCTGGGAGGTTTTATAAAATCGTAACACCTTTTTTGCCCCACAACCCAGAAAGAGAGCATCCATTTTATATGGATGCTTTTTTGTTTTATAGATTTTAAGTCACTTGCTACGGTACTTCCCGTTGATATTGTTAAATTTGCTTTCCCCATAAAATTAATGACAGATGTTTGATAATTTAAGCGAGAAGCTAGACAAAGCCCTCCACGTTCTTAAGGGACATGGGCAGATAACGGAGATAAACGTAGCGGAGACCACAAAAGAAGTACGAAGGGCATTGCTGGATGCCGATGTCAACTTTAAAATTGCCAAGGAATTTACCAATAGGGTAAAGGAAAAAGCCTTGGGTCAAAATGTTTTGACGACGTTGCAGCCCGGACAGTTAATGGTGAAAATCGTTAAGGACGAGTTGACCCAATTAATGGGCGGAGAGTCGGAAGGGATCAACCTTTCGGGTAATCCATCCATTATTTTAATGTCTGGACTACAAGGTTCCGGTAAAACCACTTTTTCAGGAAAACTGGCCAATTTTCTAAAAACTAAAAAATCCAAAACCCCATTATTGGTTGCCTGTGACGTTTATCGTCCTGCTGCGATCGATCAGTTGCACGTGGTCGGTGAGCAGATAAACGTTCCCGTGTATTCGGATAGGGAAAATAATGATCCTGTTGCTATTGCCAAAGCGGGAATTGCCAAGGCCAAGGCAGATGGTAATAACGTGGTTATTATAGATACCGCCGGTCGCTTGGCCGTAGATGAAAAGATGATGGCGGAAATATCAGATATCCATAAAGCCATTCAACCACAGGAGACCTTGTTCGTAGTGGATTCCATGACCGGTCAAGATGCCGTAAATACCGCTAAAGCTTTTAA
>CAJQMW010000034.1 GCA_905479535.1 uncultured Maribacter sp.
GATTCCCACAGGGAAGGTTTTTTATCAATATAACCGATCATGTTGCTATGCCTAATTTCTACAAAGCAACTTAAAGCTGCGGCCATTTTTACATTGTGAAGCACATTAAAACTATTGGTCCACGCCTTTAAGGTGTTGCCGCAATAGCATTTTGTTGTGGTGCTGTTGTGGCGAAAGGTCACCGTTATCGGCCATATTCAATACCTGCACGCTAGCGTTGGTCATTTTGGCGATTTCGGCAAGGTATTTTACCTCGGCGACCTTAAAATCGGTATTGAAGTTGGTAGCCAGTACAATCTCTTCGGGACGGTCAAAAACCGCATTTTTGGGCACTACCAGAACAGGGCATTTGCGGATACTCTCAATAACGGCCAAGGTATTTTTCCCGTATTTGCCCATGCTCGTTGGTCATCCCTTTGGCGCCCATGATGATCATATCTATCTCAAGACTTTTGACGACACTTTTACCGCTTTTAAAAATTCTTCGGAGCGGGAGAGCACGTGAAAGCGATGACGAAGGTCCTTATCGTTTGCAGAAAGCCACATGAGGATATTTCCCAGTTCCTCTTTGGAACGGCCTTGGGATAATTTGTTGAATGCATCATCGGGATCCAAAAGGATAAGACTGTCCAGACCATAGGCGTCTTTCGCATAGGTGTTCAGCATATAAAAATCACATTCCTGATTTTCATAAAGCTTAGTGGCATACCGAATGGCGTTCCATGAACTCCTTGAAAAATCCGTTGGTAATAAAATCTTTTTTTCCATAATGATCGCTTTTAACTTCGTTAGGACTTGGCATTAAAAACCTACCTGACTTTCTCCCAGCATCCCAAGCCGATTACGGGTTCAGAAAATCAGGTAGATCTACCTTAGCCAACCAAATAATTACATTGCCTGTAGCTCGCCAGACTTAAGGGCATCCTTAAAATCTGCCGCTACTACGGTATGGCTGCCAAAGAATCGTCCGCCATCCTTACGTTTGATTTTTACTTGGGTAGTGCCGTCTTTTTTTTCCTTTATGGAGGTTACGACGACCCTGTTTCCTTCCAAACGTTTGTAGTTGGCGATTCCTCCCCGCTTAATGATGAAATTTGCGCGGGGAAAGTCGATGTGCTTGTACGAGTTCGCTTCCGGTTTGCCAATTTCAAAAACATCCCCAACCTGTACGTCGGCCGGTTCTTGGTTCACACTGTTTTGTGCATTTAATACACTTACTGAAAATAAAAGGGCTATTGCATACTTGAACATAACTATATATTTAGGGTTAATGAAACTTTACAATGTTTGGGGAGCGCGTTCTCCAATGTTTCTTCGGGAATATTCACTTTATACGTTTCGGCGCTCTGTGTTACTTTTTCAATTTTTAAGGACACGATATCCCCGGGAAGACCGTATTTGATGCTATCTCCTTCGGATAGCCCAATAACCGATGCGCCCAAGGTACTGCGTACCGATATTTTATGCTGCTCCACATCGTTCTCCATAGGCGGTACCAACTGAAAGGTTTCTTGCCATCTAGATTTATAGGTCACCGTTACCATGGAATACATGCGCACCACATCGTCTGGCATGTCGTCCAAACCGTAGACCCTTGCATTGGGCATATTTTCTTCAAGGGCCTCCAATGCATATTTATGGGCATAATCCTCCACATAATGGTACAAGTGTTGATATCGTTTTATCATCACAAAATCTCTTTTTTCTAATACCAGACTACCGTATTTCATCGCTGTTTACTTAGGGGGTTAATTGACTTCACGGCTGTTCTTGTCCGCACCTCCTTAACGGGAGTTCGCTCTTTTTCAAGTTCTCTTATCGAGTTTTGTATAAAGGGTAAAAACAGGAGCATTTTTTAGTATTTGTGTTCGTGCCCTAGAAGGCAAATGGCATGCCCATAAATTGAATGGACATGCCATATTTTTATAACCAATTGATTATCAGTTATTAAAATCTATAAATTTAAGTAAGGTCGATTTTATAAATCGAGGAAATATGCCCCGGTCGGGGAATTTTTACCCAGTAGTTTATTTTAATTTATCCCGTAAGGTCTTACGGTCGATCTGAAGAATTTCGGCCGCTTTGGTCTTATTGCCTTTAGTATGGTCCACAACCCGTTTTACATATTCTTTTTCCATTTCGCGCAGGGGAATAAAACCGGTTTTGGGAAAATCTATTTGAAATTTAAGGTGTTCGGGAAGGTCTTTGACCGCTACGGTACCATCGCTCATGATAACGGCACGCTGTACGCAGTTTTCAAGTTCCCTGATATTACCCGGCCAATGGTAATTCTGCAAAATCCGCAAGGCATCGGGTGCTATCTTTAGGAGTCGGTCCTTATATTCCACCCCGTATTTTTGCAAGAACTTTTCCACCAAAAGCGGAATATCGGATTTCCGCTCCCTGAGTGGAGGGACTTTAATTTCAACAACGGTCAAACGGTAATAAAGGTCCTCCCTAAATTCTTTGTTCTTTATTTCCTCCAGTAAATCCGCATTGGTGGCCGCTATGATACGGATATCCACTTTTTCGGCTTTTCTTGAGCCCACCCTTGTAATTTCCTTCTCTTGCAAGGCCCGTAGCAATTTGGTCTGTATGGCCAGGGAAGCGGACCCGATCTCGTCCAAGAATAAGGTGCCCCCTTCGGCCGCCTGAAAGAATCCGTTCCTATTTTCGTTGGCTCCTGTGAATGCACCTTTTAGATAGCCAAAAAGCTCGGCCTCCTGCAGATTTTCTGGGATAGCTCCGCAGTTGAACGCTACAAAAGGAGCACGGGCATATTTTCCGGAATAGTGAATGGCACGTGCCACCAGCTCTTTTCCGGTACCGCTTTCTCCTGTTATTAGTACGGTAGCCTTATTATCCTTAACCCTTTCAATAACATCCACAAGTTTATGGAAGCCTTCGGATGCACCTATGATATCCCCATACGAGTTGCTTTTGGTAGCTCCTTCTTTTTGATGGGAAGGTTTACGCTTGGCACCGTGTTCAAACGCCTTATGAACCGCTTGCTTCAGTTCCGCTTTGGTAAAAGGTTTGGTCAGGTAATCCGTTGCTCCAGATTTGATGACTTCTAAAGCCCCATCGACCGACGGATAGCCCGTAATGACCAATTTTGGTATTTCAGGGTAATGCTCGTCCGCAAATTTCAGCAGCTGTAGTCCGTCTACCTCCGGCATTTGGATGTCCGTAATCAAGAGGTCAATATATGTATCCTTTAAAATGAACAGTGCTTCCTTT
>CAJQMW010000035.1 GCA_905479535.1 uncultured Maribacter sp.
AAGTCGAAAACCGGTGCACTCTTTTCCATAAAAAAATCAAGCAGTACCATTAAACCAGCTGCACCAATTATTTTTAATCTAAAAGGTAGGGTCGTATAGTCCAGAATACTTGCGGTTATAAAGGTGAGAAGCGCCCAATACGTTCCGATCAAATAAGGGACACCGTCCAGTTTAGGGCCAAAATTATGGCCATAGGTATATTCCCCAAATAGGATTTGGTGGTTAACGCCAAGCCATTCGGCGAACATGCCACCACTGAAAAACAGTACTAACGCAACTAATTTTTTCAAATTATTTATGGGATAAACCAGGAGAAAAAGAAAAAACGAGAGCCCTAAGTTGATGGGTGTCTTTTCAATGAACCAATTCAAATTACCCAATGAAATACCGATGATGGCCGAGATGTGGAATAACCAAATTATACCTACACTTATCCAAACCTTGTATTTAAGAAGAAAATCATTCATGATTTTCAATTTTTGGAATCAGGTCATTAACGATTTTTGCGGACAATAAGCAAAGCGGTATCCCGCCACCTGGGTGAACCGATCCACCACAAAAGTACAGGTTCTTTATTGCTCTCGAGAAATTTGGGTGCCTTAAAAACGCAGCAAACTTGCTATTGCTGGCCGCACCATACAAAGCACCACGATAAGAGCTCGTATCGGTTTCAATACCCATAGGGTCTAGAATATGCTCTGTAGTTATTAATTTTTCTAAATCAGTTTTAAGAATCCTGTTTAGTTTAGAAATGATACTCCTTTTTGCCTCTTGTTTGAGTTGTTCCCAATCTTGACCATAATTGCCAGGAGCATTGATCATCACGAACCAATTTTCATGGCCGGTAGGTGCGTCTGATGGGTTCTCTTTCGATGTTATGTTGATATAAACTGTGGGGTCATTTATAATCGATTTTTTATTAAAAATTGCATCAAATTCTCTTTCGTATGATTCACTAAAAAAAATATTGTGCAAATCCAACTCGGGAAAGTCCTGCTGAATACCCCAATAGAAAATTAGCGCAGAGCTAGAACGTTCTTGGGCCAACGTCTTTTTAGGATATTTCTGGTTCTTTAATAATTGTTTGTAGGTGGAAAAAATATCCATATTCGACACTACGCAATCCGCTTCATATTTATTTTTTGTTGATGAAGCCCCAACCGCTTTTTTGCCTTCTACATCAATCTTGACAACTTTTTCGTTAAAATTGAAAATGACTCCTTCATCCAAAGCCAATCGATATAAACTAAGGCTGATTTGATGCATGCCCCCGATTGGGAAATAGGTGCCAAAGTCCATTTCCAAATGGGGTATCATGGACATTATTCCTGGGGTTTTGTAAGGAGATGATCCGTTGTATGTTGCATACCTATTAAACAGTTGCACCAGTTTAGGATTTTTGAAATTGGCCTTATTGGTCTCATTTAAGGTTGAATTCACATCGAGTAGACCAATTTTCAGTATGGCTTTTAAGGTGTCCGGCGATAAATAGGTATTCAGTTTGTGGAGGGATTTCTCCAAGAAAAGTGATGCTGTTAAATCATACTTTTTTTTATTCCTTTCCACATAACTCCTTATGTTATTTTCAGGTTCGTTGAAAGTGGCCGATGCGCCTTTTATAAATTCTTCTATATCTCCCTTGGCAGAGAAACGTAAATTGTCCTCCCAAAAGTAATTGCAAAGTGTTTGTTTTCTATTATAGTTGAAATAATCCGTTGGATTCTTCTGAAAAAGTTCAAAGAGTTCGGTAACCAAGTGTGGCATGGTGAACAGGGAGGGCCCTAGGTCAAACCGATATCCATCTTTTTCAATGGCATGTAGCTTTCCACCAGGAAAACCATTGGCTTCCAATACCTGAACCGGGTAACCTTTTTTGCGTAGGCGCAAAGCACTGGCTATGCCAGCAATACCAGCACCGATTACCAGAGCTTTCGGCATGTTTATTTTTTAAAATATTTGAAGGGCACGAAGAGCATTCCAAAACATTCCCCCTTGTCTTTACCTAAATGCTTATGGTGTATTTTATGGGCACGTCTAACTCCTTTCGCATACCAATGATTGGCATTTCTAAAAAGTTTAAATCTCTGATGTATGAAAATATCATGAACTAGAAAATAAGCTATGCCATAGGCCAGAATTCCAAACCCTAAGGGATAACCGTACCAAAAACCACTATTGCCGGCATAAAATAAGGACATACTTACGATAGCATAAAAAATGAAGAAAGCGTCGTTTTTTTCAAACCAAGAACCATGATCTTTATGATGATGATCCTTATGTAAGCTCCATAGGAATCCATGCATGATATACTTATGGGTAAACCAAGCCATGAACTCCATGATTAAAAAAGTTCCGATAAAAATTGATATCCAAAGTACTATTCTCATTATACCAAATTCATTTTATATTTAACATAGGACCGCGCCAAGAGACCGAATTTTTGATAGTTCGGCACGCGGATCCGAGCATTTTTTATTTCTAAAGAGGGCGTGTTCTGAAGCTTCTTCAATAATTTATAATAATATTTATAAGCGGTGTATACACCAAATTTGGCCTCTGCCGGTAAAGCAAGAATCCCGGTGTACCCCAGTTTAAAGTCGGCCTTTATTTCGTCGACTATCCTATTCTTAGAGGCTTCATCTAATTCTTTCAGATTGGTATTTGGAAAATAGGAACGGTTCAATTCTTCAAAATCAGCTTTTACATCCCTCAGAAAATTTACTTTTTGAAAGGCCGATCCCAACGCCATGGCAGAATCCTTTAATTCCTCATAGGACTGTTCATGCCCCTTTACGAACACTTTTAAACACATGAGACCCACAACATCAGCGGAACCATAAATGTATTGCCTGTACTCCTCATCTGTTCTGTAAATACTTTTTGACAAGTCCATACGCATGCTCTTCATAAAAGAATCCACCAAGTGTTTTGGAATACTATAGGTATGAAAAGTATGCTGAAAAGAATTCAAAATAGGGTTCAAACTAATTTTATCGATTAGTGCAGCTTCCAATTCCGCCTCAAACTTATTGAACAAGTGCTCCTTATCATAAGCGTGAAAGGTATCCACAATTTCATCTGCGAATCTCACAAAACCATAAATATTGTAAATATCACTTCTAATGGAGCCATGAAGCATCTTCGTTGCCAAAGCAAAGGAGGTGCTGTACTTCTCTGTAACAACTTTGCTACATAGATACGAAACGTTATCAAAAGTAGTTTTCATACGTTGTTAATAGTTATCTTTTACAATTAATTCCGATACCAGTTTACCAGAGATCAAAGAAGGTGGAACTCCTGGCCCAGGAACCGTAAGTTGACCTGTAAAAAAGAGATTTTTCACCTTTTTACTTTTCAGTTTTGGCCTTAAAAATGCCGTTTGTGAAAGCGTATTGGCCATACCGTAGGCGTTTCCCTTATAAGAGTTGTACCGCTCTATAAAATCGTTGACACAGAATGATTCTTTGAATATAATATTATTCATGACTTCTTGCTCAGTTCTCAATTCAAATCTTTTCATTATTAAATCAAAATACTGCTTTCTAAGTGCCGGTGTATCCTCTAGACCTGGAGCCAGGGGTATTAGAAAAAATCCAGTTTCACAATTTTTTGGTGCCATTGTCTCATCTGTTACCGATGGAAAATTTGCATAGAACAATGGGTCAGTTGGCCATTTGGGAGCATCGTAAATCTCATGGGCATGTTGCTCAAAATCTGTATCAAAGAACAAATTGTGATGTTCAACATTTTTAAGTTTTTTATTAAACCCTATGTAAAACAATAACGAGGACGGGGCGAAGGTTTTGCTTTCCCAGTAATTTTCGGAGTACTGCCTGGAACCCTCGTCCAAAAGCTGTTCGGAGTGGTGATAATCTGCTCCGCTAAGCACTATATCAGCTAATACTTTGGCGCCATTACAAATTACGCCTTTTGCCTTCCCGTTTTCTACCAGTATTTTTTCAACATTTTGCCCGGTATTTATTTTGACCCCCAGTTCTAGTGCCAAACTTTCCATCGCTTTAATAACCTCGTACATACCTCCTTTGGGATGCCAAGTACCTAATCCAAAATCGGCAAAATTCATAAAATTGTAAAAAGACGGAGTATTATCCGGCTTTGCTCCCAGAAATAACACTGGAAATTCTAACGTAGCAACAAGTTTAGGGTTTTTAAACTTTTTCCGCACTTGGGAGCTTATGGTTTTAAAGAACTGATCCACTTTAAGAATAGTTTCCTTGGTAACCAATTCAAAGGGAGAAAGACCTGGCCTCAACACTATCTTATTTATGGCTATTTCATAATTTTCCTGAGCTTCACTGATGAACTTTCGTAATAGCTTGGAGCTTCCTTTTTCCAAGCGCTCAAATTCCAAGCAAATTTTGTCCATAGAATCACCAATGGTGATGATGTCATCAGAAAAGAAAATTCTATAAGCGGGGCTTAATTTATCCAATTCGTAGAAATCCTTAGTTTCTTTTCCGAAGTCCGAGAAAAATTTTTCAAAAATATCGGGCATCCAGTACCAACTTGGGCCCATATCAAAGGTAAACCCATCTTTTTTGAACTGGGCCGCTCTGCCTCCTACCGTTGAATTTTTTTCAAAAATGGTCACATCAAAACCAGCTTTTGCTAAATAACAGGAAGCCGAAAGCGATGAAAAGCCCAAACCGATGACGATGACCGTTTTACCCATCTACAAGAATAGATTTTATAAGGTTAAAGTTTGCTAACAACATCTTCAATAGAAGTAAATACCCTAACAAAAGATGGTAACTCCGCAACATCTAGATGCTGGACCTGTCTTCCTAAAATCCATAAATTTGGATTGTCATAGGTAGAGACAAGTTTTTCAAAATCACTAATATATTTTTTAATTCTATCCTTCTCCGGTACTACAGTGAAATAGGAAATGAAATGGATGTTATCAAAATAATTCATAACGTCCGTTAGGTTTTCCATAGGTATGGTCTGCCCCAAATTAATACATTTATAACCCCTTAGGACAATCTCATAGTTTAAGTAAAGCAATCCTATTTCGTGAATTTCATTTTCAGGCAGGAAAGCAACAAAGACCTTATCCGTTTTGGTCGGTGTGGTGTGCTGAAGCTTCTCTGTGTTCAGTAATATTTTTTGTTTGATGAGGTTGGTAATAAAATGTTCATGTGCTGGACTAATGGTATCGGTCTGCCAGAGTAGCCCAAGCTCGTTCAATAAAGGAACGAAGGTATTCCGAAATACTTCCCTGAAAGAACCTTCACTAATTAAGCTATTATAGGTTTCAAGAAAAATAGTTTGGTCAAAATTGACCATTGCCAGTTTAAAAGAATTAATGGCATGGTTCTTAAAGCTTTTTTTTGCGATAACTTCCCTAACCACTATGGGGATGTTCTGCTCCGGAATCTTGGCTATTTTTGAGATTTTGTAACCATTGTGGTACAATAACGTTACGTTTAGCAGTTTCTGTAAACTGCTTAAACCGTAGGTTCTGATATTAGTGTCCGTACGCTCAGGGGTTAATAGATTATATCTTTTTTCCCATATACGAATGGTATGTGCTTTGATTCCTGAAAGATTTTCAAGATCACGAATGCTAAAATTCTTTTTTACATTGTTCATGTTTTCTTAGAAAGGATTAAACAAATCTACGGTTTTTAAGGTTATTTATCCCAAAAGTGAAGTTAAAATTAGTAAAGAAAAGAGCCGGGTACAGCCCGGCTCTTAGTGCCCACGACTAGATTCGAACTAGCACGTCCTTGCGAACACTACCCCCTCAAGGTAGCGTGTCTACCAATTTCACCACGTGGGCCAACATAATTTCTCAACTCGTAAAGATAAAAAGCTATCCCTTAAATCAAAGTAAAATGCTTAGAATTAAAATTGGATTCGGTATATGTGTTTTATGAATTCAATATTAACAGTAGCTTTCATACATAAAGCTCAGACTTTCCATTTTTCAAGGTATGTACTGGGAGTCATACTCTTTAGCTTTTTAAATTTTCTATTGAAATTGGATATCGATTTAAATCCAGCCTTTTCCGATGCTTCCGTTATTGTAATGTCCTTATCAGCATTTAAAAGCTGGCATACATGTTCTATCCTTAGTTCAATTAAAAATTGGAAAAAGGTCTTATTGGTTCTTTGTTTGAAAAAGCGACAAAATCCGTTCGGGGTCATAAACGCCAGTTTTGCTACGGTTTCTAACCTTATATCCTCATTAAAATGATGCATTACATACTCCAAGACCAGTTGTAAACGCTCCCCCTCCTTAGATTTTAACGCCTTTGGATGCCTAAAACCTGTGAGTATCTCTATTTCGGATTCCTCTATTTTTTTCAGGATCAGTAGAAAATGGACAAATCTGTCTAATTTATCCAAAATCGGCATTTGTACAATCAATTCCGATAGTTCGTTTGTTGGTGAAGTAATTTTAAAACCCTGATCGGACCTATAGAAAAAAGATGACAATTGTTTTACATCTGGAATCTGGAAGAATTCAGCACCAAAAGAGTCTTTGGTAAAGAATAGCGAAATCATATGCGATTGTTCCTTTGAGGTAGCACTTTGAAAAAGATG
>CAJQMW010000036.1 GCA_905479535.1 uncultured Maribacter sp.
GTCTCAATACACCACAAGGGTATGATGTCCTTGTCGCTAAATATATTGCGGACTTTTCGGGCTATCCGTTTAAGACGGCAGAAAATAAATTTGAGGCACTCGCTGCGCACGACGCTATTGTAGAATCTCACGGTGCTTTAAAACAACTAGCGGTTTCCTTGAATAAAATCGCAAACGATATTAGGATGATGGCTTCTGGTCCACGTTCTGGAATAGGTGAGATTATAATTCCCGCCAATGAGCCTGGAAGCTCCATTATGCCCGGAAAAGTGAATCCTACCCAATGTGAAGCGTTGACTATGGTATGCGCCCAAATAATGGGAAATGATGTTGCGATAAGTGTTGGGGGAACTCAAGGACATTACGAACTCAACGTTTTCAAACCCATGATGGCGGCTAACATACTGCAATCCGCACAGTTATTGGGAGATGCCTGCGTAAGCTTTAATGAGAATTGCGCTATTGGAATAGAACCAAACCACGAGGTAATTAAGGAGCTGCTGAACAATTCGCTTATGTTGGTCACCGCCCTTAATACGAAGATCGGTTACTACAAAGCTGCGGAGATTGCCAATACGGCTCATAAAAATGGAACTACCCTAAAAGAGGAGGCAATTAACCTAGGTTACGTTACCGCAGAAGATTATGATGATTGGGTGAGACCGGAGGATATGGTAGGTAGTATGAAATAAAAAAAGGGCGGCCATTTGGCCGCCCTTTCATATTAATGGATAGTGTACCTTATTTTAAGGTGAACTGTGAAGTTCCTAATAATTTCAAATTATTATCGTAAACATTTACCATGTATTGTCCTTTCTGAAAATCACCCGCTGGCTTATCGATATAATCGCATATATCCAAAGACTTGTTTTCATAATAGAACCCGGTTCCCTTACTATAAGTAATTGATGCACCGTTATCATTGGATTTTGAGTAACTCTCACCCAAAACATTTCCCTGAGGGTCTAACGTTTCAATATAGAACTCTCTGTCTCCCGCCTCGGCAATCACATTGTCCGCAACTGTAAAGCAAATTTTGAATTTATCGGTAGACCTAGCTCTTTGCGTAGAAACTAATTTTCCGCTATTACGCTCCCTTACCGCATCAACATTGATTTTAGATAGGTTTAAAGCGGAACCTTTTTCAACGGCATCTGCCAATTGTGTGTTCTGTACGACCAAAGAGTCATTAAAAACGGTTTGTTTTTCCAACTCCACATAAGTACTATCGCGTTGCATCGCGATCATTGTATTTGAACGCGTAAGCGAATCAACTTGTTTCAATAATTGCTCTCTTTCCGCTTTTAGAACACCAACTTGTCTTCTGTACCGAGCCAAAGAAGAAATATCAGCCTTCATGGTTTGAACAGAATCAATGTACTTTGCAATATTATCCCTTGCAGAAACTAACTCCTCGTTAGTAGCATTACTCTCTAAAATAGCCTTGTCATATTCTGATTTTAAGCTATTTAAATCTGCCACGACCAATTCTTTCTCCTGTGTAAGAACGGTTTCCGTTTTCTTTTTATCCTGATAAAGACTTACGGTGTAAATGATGGTACCTAAAAGCACTACGCCAAGTAGTGCGGCCAATACCTTTAATCCATTGTTATTTTTTGTTTCAGTCATAATGTAATCTTTAATTAATCTTGTTGATTTTGATATAAGTGTTTGTTTGTATCATTCTATATACGAGCAGAATTATTTTTTAGATGTTGTAAGTGTTAAATTTTTAAAATTGAAAGGTTTGGAAGTCTTAACTTTAAGGCCTGAACCAACTATTACTATCATGATAAATATAGTTCCTTTTAAATCTGAACATGCGGTAGCTTTCAAGGAATTGAATACGGCCTGGTTGAAAGAATATTTTTATGTAGAAGCCAAGGATACTTCTTTACTGGAAAACAGCAAGGAATATATTTTGGATAAGGGTGGATACATATTCATGGCGATAGCTGATAAAATACCTGTGGGTTGTTTCAGTTTTATACGACTGAACGAGAATACGTATGAACTTGGAAAGATGGCCGTATCCGATAAATATCAAGGAAACAAAATTGGTCAGCGGTTGATGGACTTTGCGATTGATTTCGCCAAACAGCGTGATTGGGATAAAATAGTACTTTATTCAAGCACAAAATTACCTACAGCACTTTATATTTATAGAAAATACGGATTCGTTGAAGTTGAATTGGAAAACAATCTACCCTATGCGCGAAGCGATATAAAAATGGAATTAATACTTAAATAATACTAAAAATGATCAAAAAAACAACATTATGTTATCTCTCCTTTGCCCTAGTTTTGGGATTTGCCTGCAAAGATAAAGCGAAACAGAAACAAGATATGGACACTGAACAGGACTATACCGAAACGGCTACATCGGAATCTGCTCAAAAAACAAATGTCGAGATAGAAATAACACCTATTCAACACGCCACTACCGTCTTGGAATGGAACGATGTTGTAATTTATGTTGATCCCGTAGGTGGTGCCGAAGCATTTGAGGGACAGAAGGAACCCGATTTGATTTTAATTACGGACATTCATGGAGACCATTTTAGTTTGGAAACACTACAAGCCTTAAATACCGCTAAGGCAAAAATAATAGTACCGCAGGCCGTGGCGGATAAAATACCTGAGGAATTTACGCCGCAATTGGATATTTTGAATAATGGCGATTCCAAA
>CAJQMW010000037.1 GCA_905479535.1 uncultured Maribacter sp.
TGTACTTCCTCTTCCGTAATGGAATCCTCATCCTCAAAGAACTTCTCCATCAACTCCTCATCGTACTCGGCAACCGCCTCGATCAAAGCAGCTCTGTACTCCTTAACTTCCGCCTTCATTTCCTCCGGAATATCAATTACATCGAAAGTTGATCCAAAATTATCCTCGTGCCAGATGATTGCCCTGTTTTTGGCCAAATCCACAACTCCTTTAAAGTCGGATTCATCACCGATAGGCAATACAATTGGAACAGCGTTGGAACCTAGCATTTCTTTTACCTGGTTACAAACCATCAAGAAATTTGAGCCTTGGCGGTCCATTTTGTTTACGAAACCTATTCTTGGTACCTTATAATTATCAGCTAGTCTCCAGTTCGTTTCAGATTGTGGTTCAACACCATCAACTGCACTGAACAAAAAGACCAAACCATCCAATACACGTAACGAGCGGTTTACCTCAACGGTAAAATCTACGTGACCCGGTGTGTCTATAATGTTGAAGTGATAGCTATTTGAATCTTCGGTAGGCTCGCCGTTTTCACGTGGGAAAACCCATTCACAGGTAGTGGCCGCAGAAGTAATGGTAATACCACGTTCTTGCTCTTGCTCCATCCAGTCCATCGTGGCGGCACCATCATGGACCTCACCAATCTTATGACTTACACCGGTATAAAAAAGAATACGTTCCGTAGTCGTTGTCTTACCCGCATCAATATGCGCGGCAATACCTATATTTCTTGTTAATTTTAAATCTCTTGCCATTTCTGATTAAAATCTAAAGTGGGAAAATGCTTTATTCGCTTCGGCCATCTTGTGGGTATCCACCCTTTTCTTAACCGCCGCACCTTCTTCCTTGGAAGCTGCAAGCACTTCAGCCGCTAGTTTCTGCGCCATACCCTTTTCGTTGCGCTTTCTAGCAAAACTTATCAACCATTTCATTGCAGTAGATATTTTGCGGTCTGGTCGTATCTGCATTGGAATCTGGAAGGTTGCCCCACCGACCCTTCTACTTCTAACCTCAACATGTGGCATAACATTGGATAATGCATCTTTCCACAGCTCCAACGCTGTCTTTTCTTCGTCGGTCTTTTTCGCTTCCACGATATCCATAGCATCATAGAATACGCTAAACGCTACCGATTTCTTACCATCCCACATCATCATGTTCACAAATCTCGTGACCAATTGGTCATTAAATCTTGGATCTGGTAACAGTGGTCTTTTCTTTGCCTGTCTTTTTCTCATTTCTTTCTTTAGTTAATCGTTGTTCGTTATTGGTTAATAGTACTAATGACTTTTAACCCTTAACTTTTAACTACTTTACTTTTTGGGTCGTTTGGCTCCGTATTTAGACCTACGCTGCGTTCTGCCGGCCACACCTGCTGTGTCCAGTGCACCGCGAACAATGTGGTATCTAACTCCTGGCAAATCCTTAACCCTTCCTCCTCTTACTAATACTATCGAGTGCTCTTGCAAATTGTGCCCCTCACCGGGTATGTAGGCGTTTACTTCCTTACCATTGGTTAACCTTACCCGCGCCACTTTTCGCATGGCAGAGTTAGGTTTCTTAGGCGTAGTAGTGTAAACACGCGTACAAACACCTCTTCTTTGAGGGCACGAATCCAAAGCAGCCGATTTACTCTTCTTAGTAATCGTTTCCCTTCCTTTTCGTACTAATTGTGATATTGTTGGCATACTACTATATAAATATGTATAAAATTACCCCCTGTTTAAGGGTCGGCAAATGTAGTGATATTTCATAATAATTCAAACCCAACCCAATTTATTTTTAAAGTTTTTTTGAAGAGGTTCCGATAGTCCGGAAAAAACGATGTGTTTCAACCAATTTCGATAGGCAAAGACAAATATTTAATTGTGCTCTCTTTTTGATATATCAAAAAAAATAATCGACAATAATCGAAAAATTATCAAATTCGCAAAATCCTCATTGTTATATTATTCACCTCTAAACACAGGGTGTGTTTAATTTGTAACTCCTTATATAAGGTATCGTTCTTAAAGTTTTATTAAAATTAGTTTGGATTATTAACACATTATTGTGATTTTTGCACTTAGCTAATTCAAATAATTTAAAAATGAGAACAAAACTAAATGGATTGTTAACGCTACTCTTAGCGTTAGTTGTGCACATTTCTTTTGCGCAACAAAAAACGGTATCCGGTACGGTTACTGATTCAGCTGGGCTTCCTTTGCCCGGAGTTAATATTGTCGTCCGGGGTACCACTACCGGTACACAGACCGACTTTGATGGCAACTACGCCATTACAGCGTCCCAAGGCCAGACTTTATTATTTACGTATATTGGTCAGAAAGCTGTGCGCCAAACCGTTGGTGCCGGCAACACAGTCAATGTGCAAATGGAGGAAGACGCCCAAGCCCTTGAAGAGGTGGTTGTAACTGCACTAGGTATCAAAAAGGAAACAAGAGCCGTTGGTTATGCGGTTCAAACTGTTGGAGCGGAAACGATAACCAATTCAAATGCAACGGATGCACTTTCTGCTTTAACCGGGCAAGCCGCTGGTGTTCAAATCACCAATACTTCAGGTAACGCTGGAGCTGGTAGCAGAATTGTAATTAGAGGGCAAACATCCCTTTCTGGTAATAACCAAGCTTTGTTAATTGTGGACGGTGTTCGAATTAACAACGATCAATTTGCTAGCGAATCGAGAGTTGCTGGTGTAGCGGGCTCAAACAGAGGAATGGACATTAACCCAGCTGACATTGAATCTATAAACGTACTTAAAGGTGCTGGTGCTGCCGCACTTTACGGTGTTGAAGGTGGTAACGGTGTTATTGTAATTACTACGAAGAAGGGTAAGGCCGGAAAATTTGTAGTTAATGTAAGATCGAACGTCACCCTTACCGAAGCAAACAAATTTCCAGACCTACAAAACGAATGGGTTCAAGGATTCAATGGCGAATGGCTAGGGCCTGAAACCGGTACTTTTGGTAGTTGGGGGCCAAGCCGTGAAAATCTATATTGGGACGGCTCTGACTACGCCTACGATAAAAATGGTAGAATTGTTGTTGGTGATACTGGAGGTCTGAAAAAATATCAACCTTACGACCCTTTTGAAGTTTTTACAACAGGTGTTACTACAGAAAATACTTTTTCAATTTCAGGAGGTGGCGAGAAGACTACTTTTAGAATGTCTTACGGTAAACTTTCTGAAAAAGGGATTATACCAAAGAATGACTTTGATAGAAATACCTTGAATTTTTCAGGTTCTGCCCAAATAAGTGAAAGATTTAATGTAAACATGTCTGGAACTTATACTAATTCCCAAGCTTACAGGATACAGCAAGGTAGTAATGTTTCCGGTTTTATGCTTGGATTGTTAAGAACACCGCCGTCCTTTGATAATAGCAATGGAAACGGAAGCACTGCCGTAAGCGACCCTTCAACCTACGAATTTCCAGATGGTTCGCAAAGAAATTACCGCGGTGGTGGAGGTTATGACAACCCCTATTGGATTATCAACAATACACCACGTACCGATGAAGTAAATCGTTTTGTAGGTAGTGTTAATTTTACCTATAAAATTGCGGATTGGTTGAATTTGGCGGG
>CAJQMW010000038.1 GCA_905479535.1 uncultured Maribacter sp.
TTAAAAGAACTAAACCTTTTATCATAATTAGAATAATCCTTATTATATTCCTGATGTCGTGATATTTCTTTGTGTAGAAATTCAGATAATGGTGAAGGAAGTTCTCCAACCGAACCTTCATTTGTTTCAATTTCCTCAAAGAGATCTTTCGATATAATAATTTGACAATACGCTGGTACATCTTCTGAGTCCTTCTTTAATCTACCTTCAACAACGTGTAGAAATGCACTTTCCCCCGTAATCATCCCCTGATTGATTAGCTTTTGAGCAAACTCATCTTTAGGCACCAGGCCTTTGTCATACATAAACTTTTGCCAAAAACGACTGTACAATAAATGCCCCGTAGCATGTTCGCTTCCGCCAATGTACAAGTCCACATCTTGCCAATAATTAACGGCTTCTTGGGAGAATATTTCTTCATCGTTATGCGGGTCCATGTACCGGTTAAAATACTGGGAACTGCCCGCCCAACCGGGCATGGTGTTCAGTTCTAAAGCCCCTCCTAGCCTCCCCGAAGGGGAGGAATTGGCAAACTCTTTTTCTGAAACTACCTTACCTTCTTCACCATACTGCAACCAATACCATTCCTTGGCATTTCCTAATGGTGGTTCTCCGGTTTCCGTGGGTAAATATTTGTCAACCTCCGGTAATTTTAATGGCAAGAACTTTTCATCCAGCATTTGTGGCATTCCGTCCGCATCATAATAAACAGGAAAAGGTTCTCCCCAATACCGCTGTCTGCTAAAAACGGCATCCCGCAAACGGTAGTTTATTTTGCCCTCGCCCTGTCCTAGGGTTTCTAAAGTTTGAACAGCAATTTTGGATGCTTTCTTATAGGGAAGTCCATCCAAGAAATCGGAATTGGCAATGATTGTTTTTTCCTTGTCCGCAAAAGCTTCCTCGGAAATATCTACACCTTTAAAAATATTGGGAATAGGGATGTTAAGATGTTTTGCAAAATCATAATCCCGCTGATCACCACAAGGAACGGACATTACCGCACCAGTACCATAACCGGCCAATACATAATCCCCGATCCAAATGGGAATAGGTTCCTTTGTAAACGGATGTTCGGCATAGGCTCCGGTAAATGCTCCAGTAATCGTTTTGACATCTGCCATACGATCCCGCTCGGATCGTTTTGCGGTAGCCTCAACATAGTCCTCCACCTCAGCTTTTTGTTCCAAGGTCGTGATTTTGGAGACCAATTCATGCTCCGGTGCCAAGGTCATAAAGGATACGCCAAAAATAGTATCCGGTCGGGTGGTGAAAACAGATATGATTTCTTGTGGACCGACCTCCCCCCAGCCCCCTCCCCAGGAGGGGGAGTTTTTCTGAGCTTCTAATTTTCTTTCAATTCTTGATAAGACACTGTCAATATTGTTCAAGACTTCGTCATTAGAAAAACGAATTACGGCATAGCCTTTTTTCTGTTCCAGTAGTAATTGTCGCTCTGCATCCTTATCCATTTGGTATTTATGGATTTCGCCATCTACTTCTACGATCAGTTGTTTTTCGAGACATACAAAATCAACGATATATTCCGAGATAGGATGTTGTCTTCTAAATCTAGAATTGAGATTTCGTCTTCTAAGCGCTTCCCAAAGTTTTTTCTCAGCAGGAGTGGGATTTTTACGCATCTCCTTTGCTCTATCCAAAAGAGTCCCATAAATTTCCGAATCGCTTGTCATGTAACGAGGTGCGGTCCCCACTCCCACGGAGGGGGCTAGGGGGAGGTCAGCTGGAGGGAGGACCTTAAAAGTAACAGATGCCCCTTCACTCCTCCCGATCCAATTGGTTTGGGAATCTTTGAGCGGTTGAGGCCAATCAATTTTTTCCAACCCATCCAACAAACGTTGGGCGTATGCCGTAATACGCATGCTCCACTGGGTCATCTTTTTTCTAATGACGGGATGTCCCCCACGTTCTGAAACCCCGTTTACGATTTCGTCGTTCGCCAATACCGTACCTAATGCTGGGCACCAGTTGACTTCGGACTCTGCTAGATAGGTCAATCGATACTGTAATAATGTCTCTTGCTTTCTCTTATCCGAAAACGCTTTCCATTCGTCTGCAGAAAAATAGGCAATATCATCATCACAAACCGCATTTACAGTTCTATTGCCGTCATTCTCAAAAATAGAAATTAGGCCTTCTACAGCTTCAGCCTTATCGGAATCCTTGTTATACCAAGAATTGAACAGTTGGATGAAAATCCATTGGGTCCACTTGTAATACTCGGGGTCGGAAGTACGCACTTCCCTGCTCCAATCAAAAGAGAATCCAATCTGATCGAGCTGGCGACGATAGGTCTTTATGTTTTCTTCGGTCGTAATTGCAGGATGCTGTCCGGTCTGTATAGCATACTGCTCCGCTGGTAATCCAAAAGAATCATAGCCCTGGGGATGCAGTACATTAAATCCCTTGTGACGCTTGTAACGCGCATAAATATCACTGGCGATATATCCTAAAGGATGCCCCACATGCAGTCCGGCCCCAGAGGGATAGGGAAACATATCCAACACGTAAAACTTTTCCTTATCCGAGTTGTTCTCCGCTTTAAAAGTTTGGTTCTCCGCCCAGTATTTTTGCCATTTGGCCTCAATTTCGTTGAAATTGTAGTTCATCCTAAATTCTATAAAAAAGAAAATGACCACATCCGAATTTCAGTTTACTGCATATTCTTCTATGATCTTTTAATTAAAATCAACTACAAAAGTAGGCGTAATCGATGAAAGTTAAAAAGATAATGCCGAATAACATGCTACATCATCAGAACGCAATTAAAAGAGGCTTTTTAACCAAATATGGTATCTTAGAACCGTGAAAGATGCAAGTCCCAAATGGTTTATCTCCGCACTTATTCTTATAGGTTTTTTCATTACCGACCTACAAGCACAACTAGGTTTTTGTGCCGGTAGCTCCGGTGACCCCATTTTTACGGAAGATTTTGGGAGTGGACCTACTGATGCACCTGCGTTGCCATTTGGGACCACGAGCTATAATTTTACTACGGGAACCCCTACAGATGGAGACTATACCATCTCCAGCACGACCAATTATTATGACTGGCTCAACATCCAAGATCATACCCCTGGGGATACCAACGGCAAATCTTTTATCGTGAACGCCAGTTTTACCGCAGGGGAGTTTTATCAGCGTCAAGTAAACGGTCTTTGTGAAAATACGACCTATGAATTTTCTTCTTGGTTGATTAATCTTCAATCGGCAGTAGGGTGTGAGGGCAACAGTATTCCCATAAACGTACGATTTCAGATTTGGGACGAAACGGATACCAACTTATTGGCCCAAGGGGACACTGGAAATATTTCAGCTTCGGGCACCGCTAGCTGGGAGCAATATGCACTTGTCTTCCAAACACTTCCAGGCCAGACTTCCGTAATTCTCAAAATGAGGAACAACAGCAACGGGGGTTGTGGCAACGACCTTGCCATTGATGATATCGTCTTTCGCTCTTGTGGAGATTCCGTTGCTGTTTTGACCAACCAAGACGAAGCTTCCATTACCGTATGCGAAGACCAAGGCACCGTTTCCGCTACCTTAATGGCAACACCAGATTTTTCCATATTCACTTCACATGCCTACCAATGGCAACAAAGTACGGATGAAGTTAATTGGATCGATATTGCTGGCGAAACCAACAGCACCTTTACGACACCTCAAATAAGCACTACCAGTTATTACCGCGTGAAGGTGGCCGAGGACGCCATAAACGTCTCCAATGATCTTTGCAATGTGATATCGGACGTATTCGAAGTCTTGATTGTTCCCATTCCTCCTGCGCCCACCAGTAACGGTGACGTGACCAGATGCGCAGATGAAGTAACCCCGTTAAGTGTATCCGTACCGGGCAATTATAGTATTAATTGGTATGATGCCCCAACGGGAGGCACCCTGCTTCTGGAAAATAACTCCGAATTTAATCCAGCCCAAGAAGGAACTTATTATGCGGAAATGAATTCTACCTTGATCGATTGTCCTTCAAATTCCAGAACTGCAGTTTCGTTGATTATAAATTCGTTGCCAGCGGTTCAGGATGAATCATTAACCTTCTGTGAAAACACCTCCATAGTCCTATCCGCAGATTTGGACGATGTGGATTACCAATGGAATACGGGAGCAACCACCAGAGATATAGAAGTCGATGTTCCGGGTGTATATTCGGTTTTGGTGACCGATACCAACGGTTGTTCAAATACAAAGACCATTACCTTGGAACAAATAGATTTACCCATTATTGAAAATATCATTTCTGATGGCCCTTCCATACTAGTCACCACCGCAAATGATGGAGATTTTGAATATGCATTGGATAATACAGATTATCAAGACAGTCCTTTTTTTGATGCGGTTCCTGGAGGTCGGTATGTAATTTATGTAAGGGACAAAGCAGATTGTGGTGGTGTAAGTCAGGAATACCTTCACTTGGTTATTCCTAAATTCTTTACTCCAAATGGAGACAACATCAACGATGTCTTTATCGCTGAAGGTCCGAAAGCATTCAACAACAATGAACTTTTTATTTTTGACCGATTTGGCAAATTACTCAAAAACGGCCGTCAAGATTCGGCATTTTGGGATGGCACTTTTAATGGTCAACAGTTACCGGCAGGCAATTACTGGTATAGGATTATCGTTGATGAAACTATCTACTCGGGAGCTTTGGTACTTAAGCGATGATTGTTCCACATAGATTATCCAAGGTATTCATTGAAATCATTTCCCAGTTTATCAAGTTTTATAAATTTCGCTCGCCAATAAAAAATTTCTTGAAACCGACTATCCCCGAGACAAAGCCGTCGGGGAATTATTTAGATTAATGCATTGATCTCTAATTTTAATAAGCTTCATTTCACATTACTTTCCTATTTTTACATCACCTTATTTAGTCCTATGAGTACTTCTTTTGAAAACTACCAAAGACGAAAGTTGATTTCTTCCTATTTCTCCGTAGTGCTGAGTATTGCTTTGGTGTTGTTTCTTTTAGGTATTCTGGGACTTCTGGTCCTCAACACCAAAAAAATGGCGGACCGCTCCAAGGAACAGATAACCATTTCTATATTTTTAAAGGAAGATGCGAAAGAATTGGAAGTGGAACAATTACAAAAGACCTTGGCCATGTCCGATTATACAAAATCGGCTACTTATGTTTCCAAAGAGGCGGCAGCAGAACAACACAGTCAAGAAATAGGAGAGGATTTTGTGGATTATCTAGGGTATAACCCGCTTAAAAATTCCATTGATGTTAAACTGAACGCTGATTTCGTCACCGCTGAAAAGGTTACGGAGATAGCCGCTGAGCTCTCTGAGAAAAGTTATGTGGACGAAGTAAGCTATGATAAGGTATTGGTAGGCATGGTCGCAAAAAGTGTGGAGAAAATTGGTTTTTGGATACTGGTCGCCAGTGCCATATTTACGTTTATAGCCGTTTTATTGATCAACAGTTCCATTCGGTTATCCATCTATTCCAAACGTTTTATTATCAAGACCATGCAAATGGTGGGTGCGACCAAGACCTTTATTAGAAGACCTTTTATTTGGCAGAATATAAAACTAGGGATGGTCGGTGCCTTATTGGCACTTTTGGCAATTGGCGGTGTCATTTATTATGTGAATACCAATTTTCAGGATTTGGGCCTTTTGGAAGACCCCACCATATTGATCATACTTCTGGTAGGCGTGTTTGTATTGGGTATCTTAATTTCATTGGTAAGCACCTATTTTGCTACCCAACGCTTTCTAAACCTTAGAACGGACGAATTATATTATTAAAGGCCTCCCCTAATCCCTCCAAAGGAGGGGAACACATTTAATTTCTTACCAAATGCCAATTTATTTATGGGCAACTTCACTAAATTTGTAACATGAGTAAAAAAAATAGAGCTGACCGGACCCCTAAACAGGATTTCATTTTTCAGAAGAAAAATTACCTTTTTATGTTTATTGGTATAGCTTTTATTGCCCTAGGTTTCATACTTATGAGTGGAGGCGGAAGTGATGACCCTAATGTATTTAATCCCGAAATCTATAATTTCAGAAGAATTAGGTTGGCGCCAACTTTAGTACTCATTGGGCTAGGTATCGAGGTTTATGCGATTTTGTTGAATCCCTACAAAAAAAAGGACTAGTTGGACATTCTAGACGCCATTATTCTCGGTATCGTACAAGGATTGACCGAGTTTCTTCCTGTATCCTCTAGTGGCCATTTGGAATTGGGTAAAGCCATCTTAGGAGATACATCAGTTCCTGAGGAGAGCCTTTTATTTACCGTGGTGTTACATTTTGCTACGGCGCTCAGCACGATAGTGGTATTCAGGAAGGACGTATGGGAAATTATAAAGGGTTTGTTCCAATTTCAATGGAACGAAGAGAGCCAGTTCTCCGTAAAGATTATCATTTCTATGCTACCCGCGGTATTTGTAGGGTTGTTCTTTGAAGAGCAATTGGAGGCCTTCTTTGGAGGAAATGTTCGGTTCGTCGGTTTTATGCTTATTTTAACTGCAATTCTCCTCTTTTTTGCTGACAAGGCCAAGGATACCGATAAAAAGGTAAGTTTTAAAAATGCCTTTATCGTCGGAATCTCACAGGCGATCGCAATGCTGCCCGGTATTTCTAGAAGTGGGGCTACCATTTCTACCTCCGTATTATTAGGGGTGGATAAATCCAAAGCGGCACGCTTCTCCTTTTTAATGGTAGTGCCTTTAATTTTAGGAAAAATAACAAAGGATATAATAAGTGGGGAACTAACATTTAGGGGGGAAAACAATATTGCCATGGGTGCCGGATTTCTGGCAGCTTTTATAGCCGGTCTTGCCGCCTGTACCTGGATGATTCAAATAGTCAGGAAAAGCAAACTTTCCTATTTCTCCATATATTGTCTTATCATTGGATTGATAGCTATTATTTATGGATTTATGAACCCGTAAACCGAGCGAAAGTACCTGTTACAGTTTTTTGAAAATTACGCTAAACAAAATTTCCATAACTTTACTTAGTTATGAATGCTGAAACAAATAAAATTATCATTGATACCATACTGCCATATAAACCCTTAGAGAAAGGTGTTTTCGGTTCCTATGCCCGTAACGAAATGAGCCCTGATAGCGATATAGATATTATGGTGGATTTAAGATACGATATCTCCCTTCTGGATTTAGGCGGACTTTATATGGATCTAAGTGAAAAACTTAAATCTAAAATTGATTTGGTTACTAAAGGAGGAATTAATGAAGTTTTTAAAAAATACATTGAGAACGATTTAATATTCATTTATCGTGAACACTAAATCAGATGCGCCGTATGGTCTTCTACTTCAGAAATACGTTAGTAACATCCTCAAGTATACCAAAGATATGTCAGAAGAAGAATTTATTAATAGCGGCGTTACCTACGACGCATGTATATTAAACTTTATAAATATTGGAGAGCAGGCCAAATCACTATCAGAAGACTTTAAAACAAAATACCCCGAATTACCTTATCGTAAAATAATTGGTCTTCGCAATATTGCTGCACACAGTTACGAAGGTCTAAAAGCCTTTACGCTTATAAAGTAATCAAAGAAGATATCCCAATATTAGAAAAAGAGATTGCAAAAATTATTAAATCAGCTGATTTTGACTAATCTTTCCAAAGAAGATTTTTTAGATGGTCAATTATTATTGATAGACAAGCCCTTGGGCTGGTCCTCGTTTCAGGCGGTGAACAAGCTTAAATGGGCCATTCGCAAAAAATTCAATCTTAAAAAAATAAAAATCGGTCATGCCGGAACCTTAGACCCCCTTGCCACAGGTCTATTGCTCGTCTGTACTGGAAAGTTCACCAAAAAAATACCGGATTTTCAAGGTCAGGCAAAAGAATATACCGGCACAATAACCCTTGGTGCTACAACACCCTCCTATGATTTAGAAACCCAGATAAATCAAACATTTGGCATTGACCATATTACGGAAGCCTTAATTCAAAAGACCGTTCCAAAATTCATTGGAGAAGTGGAACAAGCTCCTCCCATATTTTCGGCCTTAAAAAAAGACGGGAAACGATTATATGAATATGCAAGAGAAGGC
>CAJQMW010000039.1 GCA_905479535.1 uncultured Maribacter sp.
GTTCGGCAGCTAATCGGTATACATAAGGCCGAAACCCTACCCCTTGCACTCTTCCAGTAATATGTACGTGCCAAGTTTTCATTAGCCTACCAATATAGGAAATTATCATACAGTTAGGGATCTCTTAATTGAGATAAGGAAGTTGGGGTAACGTTGGTAAGAAAAAAAACTTCCCAATCACGATTTCGGCATTTATACTTTCAGGCGCATTGGAAGTATTCTTTTGGTCAAAATTAAATTTGAATTGATTTGTACTGTTTTGATATAACTTTTATATTTTTAGTGTACGAAAGCGTCAAATCGCTGGGAAACGTGTCCTATCACGTGTCCTGTTCTTAAAAAATATTGTAACAATATGATTTTCAAATGAATGTGGATAGGGTTCTAACTCTGCCACCCCGACTAAAAAATCCGACCGTAATTACGGTCGGATTTTTATGTTTTATGCCTTGCCAGGATTCTTTAAATTTCCCCTTTGCGTTAACCACCTTAAAAACAGATGGCACCCCCTAGTAATCTTACTTAAACCCAATTTCCCTTAAACCTTCATGACTAATTTTAATAGCCTCTAATGGCTCTAGCCCATCAAAAGTCATGTCCTGCTCTACCATGTAGTATTCCATTCCCGATTGTTCTTTTTGAGCTAAGATCCTTTGAAAATCAATTTTTCCCTGTCCTACTGGAGCAAATCTTCCTTGATCGTCCATATCCTTTACATGCCATATTTTAAATCTACCCGGATATTTTTCAAAATAGGCTAGCGGATCGGCCTCCGCTTTAGTTACCCAATAGAGATCCATCTGAAAATTCACCAAATCAGGATTACAGTTTTCCAACAAGTAATCTATGGTAACAATGCCATCGGAGTTCTTTTTGAACTCGAAATCATGGTTATGATATAACAATTTAAGTCCTGCGGCATTGGCTTTTTCCCCAAGTGTATCCAAAATGTTGGCTAATTCCTCAGCCGTTCCATTCATGCCCATCGTTCCGTCCTCTGAATTAGACTCAAACATTCCCATCGGGGGGACAGGCACCACAAAGTATTCGAAACCCGCAGCCTTTACGTCCGCCATCATCTCATCGGCATTCTCCAAGGTAACGGAACCTTGGTGGGTGCTAATGGGATTTAATCCTATTTCCTTCAAATAAGCTTTGAAGTCTTCAGGAGACATATTATAGAATTTTCCGTCTGAATAATTCGCGGATTCTATATTTTTATATCCCGCATCCGCAACGGTCTTCAGTGTTTCCTTGGCATTTTCGCCCATGGCATCCCGGACGGTGTATAGAGCCAAACCTCCATATTTTTCAACTTCACTTGGCATTGCTTCCTCGGAGTCGACAATCTCCTTTTCTTTCGTTTTATTTTCTTTACAGGCAAAGAACATCGCTATAAATAGCATTAAAATTGCACTTGATATTACTTTTCGCATTTTGTAAATAGTTTTTTGTAATTAGAATACAGGAAGATAAAAGATTTTATTTCATTTTCGAATTAACTTTAATTATTTCTTAATTTAAGTCACCAAAATATTTAAAAATGTTAAGTCATGAGGAAATGAACAGCATCTATTGCTTAACCTTCGAGTGCTGTTCCAGACTTTTACGAAACCGCTTTCGAAATTTTCTTTTTATTAATTAATAAGCTATAATTCAATTATTTACAAGTATTAAATATCTTTTTCAAATAAGTTTTAATATAAAATGCAATAGTAATAAACAAAAGTCCTTGGATGAACTCGTCACGACATTCTTTACATTTGGAAAGGACCAATTATCAATTTTAATAGCTCATACGGTTTCATGTACTACTTAGGAATAGATTTAGGAAGTTCTTCAATTAAGATTGCCTTGGTGGATATCGTTTCTGGAAAAAGTATAGGTGCGGTTCAGGAGCCGGAGCAAGAAATGTCGATGTTCGCTGCCGAGGTTGGCTGGGCGGAACAGGAACCTATGGATTGGTGGTCCCATGTCTGTACCGGAATTCATAAGCTAAAGGAAAAACACAAGGTAGAAGCCCATGAAATAAAAGGTATAGGAATCGCCTATCAGATGCACGGCCTGGTGGTTGTGGACAAAGATGGGAATCTATTGCGGAAATCGATAATTTGGTGCGATAGTCGTGCGGTAAAAATCGGGAATACGGCTTATAACCAAATAGAACCTGACTTTTGTGATACCAATCTTTTGAATTCTCCGGCCAATTTTACGGCGTCCAAATTAAAATGGGTCAAAGAGAATGAACCGGAAATTTATAGTCAGATCTATAAAATTATGCTTCCCGGTGATTTTATAGCCTTCAAACTCTCAGATACTATCAATACTACTATTTCTGGGTTATCAGAAGGTATTTTTTGGAATTTCAAAAAGAACTCGATTGCCTTTGAAGTTTTGGATCATTACGGATTTGACCATTCGTTGATTCCTGACATTGTGGATACTTTTAGTATACAATCAACAGTTTCACAATCCGGTGCTAAAGAAAGTGGGCTTGCGGAAGGCACGCACATTTTATACAGGGCAGGTGATCAACCTAACAATGCATTGGCGTTAAACGTGTTCCACCCCGGTGAAGTGGCGGCCACGGGGGGGACTTCTGGGGTGGTGTATGCGATAACCAATAATCTTTCGGTTAAGGAAAGTGCCCGTGTTAATAATTTTGCCCATGTCAACTACAAGGCGGATGCCAGTAAAAATATTGGAAAGCTTCTTTGTATAAATGGAGCAGGTATACAGTACCGTTGGTTGCTGAACAATTTGGCCGTAGCTTCTTATGAGGAGATGAACGAACTGGCGGAGGAGATGCCTATTGGGTCGGAAGGGGTTTGTGTAATCCCTTTTGGTAATGGTGCGGAACGTATGCTGGAGAACAGGGAAATTGGAACCCGTATCCTTAATCTAAATCTAAACGTACACTCAAAAGCCAATATTTGTAGGGCCGCCCTGGAAGGCATAGCATTTTCTTTTGTTTATGGGATTGAAATCATGAAATCTGATGGTATTGAGGCCAAAGTGATAAGAGCAGGTAATGACAACCTATTCCGATCCAAGGTTTTTTCCGATACCATTGCGACACTTATAGGCCAAGAAATAGAAATCTACAATACTACCGGTGCTATAGGAGCAGCAAGGGCAGCATCGCTTGTGGATGGGGATTATCAAAAATTTTCGGAATATATGGCTAACGACCATGTAATGACTTACATACCCTTGGCCGATAAATCACGCTATCAAAAAGCATACGATTACTGGAAAAAGGAACTAGAACTAATACTAAATAAATAAAAACATACTATGGCACTTTTAGGCGACAAAGAATATTTTAAAGGAATTGGAGAAATAAAGTACGAAGGAAAGGATTCGGACAATCCTTTAGCGTTCAAATATTATAATCCTGAGCAAAAGGTTGCTGGCAAAACCATGGGGGAGCATTTTAAGTTTGCAGTGGCTTATTGGCATACCTTATGTGGTACAGGCGGCGATCCTTTTGGTCCTGGCACCAAAAATTTTCCTTGGGCCACATCATCCGATGCTCTGCAGGCGGCTAGGGATAAGGCAGACGCTGCCTTTGAGTTCGTTACTAAAATGGGCTTTGATTACTATTGTTTCCATGATCATGATCTAGTGGATGAAGGTGCTAGTTTATCCGAGTCTGAAAAGCGGATTCACAAAACCGTGGATTATTTAAAAGAGAAGCAAAATGCATCCGGTGTAAAACTGTTATGGGGAACGGCCAATTGTTTTTCAAATCCGCACTATATGAACGGTGCTGCCTCCAATCCTAATTTTGATGTCGTAGCACGAGCGGGCGCACAAGTTAAAATAGCATTGGACGCTACCATTGCGCTAGGAGGTGAGAATTATGTGTTCTGGGGGGGGCGCGAAGGTTATATGTCGCTCTTAAATACCGATATGAAATTGGAACAGGATAATATTGGAAGGTTTCTGAATATGGCAAAGGATTATGCACGGGGACAAGGTTTTGAAGGCACGTTCTTTATTGAACCAAAGCCTATGGAACCTACGAAGCACCAATACGATTTTGATGCGGCTACTTCGATCAATTCCATTAGGGAATACGGCCTTGAAAAAGATTTTAAATTGAATATTGAGGTTAACCACGCAACTCTGGCACAACATACCTTCCAACATGAACTTCAGGTTGCGGCGAACGCAGGCATGCTAGGAAGTATTGATGCCAATAGGGGTGATTATCAGAATGGATGGGATACGGATCAATTTCCGAATAATGTGATGGAAACCGCAGAGGCGATGTTGGTTATCTTAAAGTCCGGTGGAATCCAAGGGGGCGGTGTGAATTTTGATGCCAAAACAAGAAGGAACTCAACAGATTTAGACGACATATTCCATGCACACATTGGGGGAGCGGATACATTTGCACGGGCTCTACTTGCCGCCGATGCCATGATTCAAAAATCACCCTACGAATCCATGTTACAGAAAAGATATAGCTCATTTGATTCCGGTAAAGGGGCTGATTATAAAGCCGGTAAGCTGGCTTTGACCGATTTGTACGACATTGCCAAGGAGAAAGGAGAACCAGAGCAAATTAGCGGAAAACAGGAGCTCTATGAAAATATATTGAATCAATATTCTTAGTATATCTATACAATGCGAATAAATATTTTTGAGCAATAAAGGGTAACATTACTTACTGAGATGTAAGTTTATGTTGCCCATATTCAATTTATAATACTAATATAGCGTTTGTGCTGAAATTGATTTCAAACAATCTTTCTGCTAGTCTTTCGTTATGAGTCAACTGCTCTTTTTAAGCATATTAAGTAATATTCTCTTTATTTTAACATTTTTTCTACCGTTTAACGACAAAAATGGACAGAAAATCGGAAAACCTATGAATTTTTATTAAGTATTGCCTGAAAATGATTTTGGAAATTTGACTTGTTAACCCCCAAAATCTATTTATCATGCAAAATACTCTAACACAAAAACTGTTTC
>CAJQMW010000040.1 GCA_905479535.1 uncultured Maribacter sp.
TGGCTATATTTTTAACCAAGGGAGAATAAAACCTGTCAGAGCTTGAGAAGTCCGTTTTAGGGGAACTTATTGTTTCTTTGGCCTTCACTACAGCGGATTCCGCTACGGCGACCATCTCCTCTTCGGTACTTTCATCTAAAATCTCAGCAGCTTCAGCTGAAGGTTTTTCCTCGCCATTTACCTGAATAATGGCTACCGTATCCCCAACTTTTATGACATCATCGATATTGTAGCATTTTTCTAACAAAACTCCCTCCACCTCACTTGGAACTTCACTATCTACCTTATCCGTGGCAATCTCAAAGATTGCCTCGTCCATTTCAATCGTATCTCCAACCTCCTTCAACCAAGAGGTCAAGGTTGCTTCCGCAACGCTCTCTCCCATTCGTGGTAGTTTCAATTCAAATTTTGACATATCGATAATTTAAACCTTCTTTTGAGTATATTTTTTGCAAAAATATAAAAATTAACGCCTGTTTACTGATTTTGTGTCATTATTCTATCTCAATTGGATTTTAAGGAACCCTCAAAAGGCACCCTGTTCAAAATACTTCTTCCCAAGGTCACCTCGTCCGCATATTCCAATTCATCACCCACTGCAATTCCCCTAGCTATGGTAGAAGTACGTACTTCTAAGCCTTCTATCTGTTTAAAGATATAAAAGTTGGTGGTATCCCCTTCCATAGTAGAGCTTAACGCAAAAATTAATTCGATTATTTCTCCCTGGCGTATTTTTTCAACCAAAGAAGATATATTCAAATCCTGAGGGCCAATTCCTTCCATCGGGGAAATTTTACCCCCCAAAACATGATAAAGTCCACGGTATTGTCCCGTATTTTCTATGGCCATAACATCTCGTATATCCTCTACCACACAAACCAAGGATGCATCCCTTTTAGGGTTGGCACAGATTTCACAAACTTCGGTATCTGAGATGTTGTAACACTTATCACAAAAAATGATACGCTCCCTTAATTGCCGTAACGCATTTGCCAGTTCGGAGGTCCGGCGCTCGGGTTGCTTTAAAAGGTGTAGTACCAAACGTAACGCAGTCCGCTTACCTATACCCGGTAATTGTGACATTTCATAAACTGCGTTTTCCAATAATTTAGAAGAAAAGTCCATCTGGTCTATTTAAGTAGTAAAATTACATACTATTTTTACTTTTTGTACTTTGCCCACAAATTATTTCCCATGACGGCATCGCATATTTTGTTCCTCATTGGTGGGTATTTTGTCCTGCTATTGCTCATTTCCTACTTTACCGGAAAGAACGATTCCAATGAAGATTTTTTTAAAGCCGGTAAGCAATCGCCGTGGTATTTGGTGGCCTTTGGAATGGTAGGTGCTTCGCTTTCCGGAGTTACCTTTATCTCCGTTCCCGGTTGGGTAGAAGCTTCGCAATTCAGTTATATGCAAGTGGTATTCGGATACTTTCTGGGATACTTGATTACCGCCTACGTTCTACTACCTATTTACTACAAACAAAACGTAACTTCAATCTACGAATATCTTGATGACCGCTTCGGGTTCGTTAGTTATAAGGTTGGAGCAATTTCTTTCTTCGTTTCCAGGGTTTTAGGTGCCGCTTTTCGGCTTTTTTTAGTGGCCATTGTATTGCAGCAATTTGTTTTTGACGCTTGGGGCGTACCGTTTGAGGTTACCGTTACACTTTCCATTTTGCTCATTTGGATATATACCTTTAGAGGCGGGATAAAAACCATTGTTTGGACAGATACGCTCCAAACTTTGTTCATGCTGATTTCCGTTGGGCTATCCATCTATTTTATCCTGGATGAATTGAATTGGAGTTTCGGGGAATTTCTTGGGTCATCAGAATTGGAGCAATACAGTAAGATTTGGGTGACCGACGATTTCTTTGCAAAAAACAATATGGTGAAATCCTTTTTGGGTGGGATGTTCGTCACCATTTGCATGACGGGACTCGATCAAGACATGATGCAGAAAAATTTGACCTGTCGTAATCTTAAGGATGCCCAAAAGAATATGGTAAGTTTCAGCATTGTATTAGTAGCCGTCACATTTGTCTTCATGCTCCTAGGTGCGCTCTTGTTTATTTATGCCGATGCGAACGGCATAGCCCTGCCCATGATGGATGGCAAGCCGAAATCGGATTTGCTATTCCCGGAAATAGCCCTGAACAACGAATTGGGCATTGTGGTTGCCGTTACTTTCATGTTGGGGCTAATTGCAGCGGCCTACAGTAGTGCCGATAGTGCATTGACCTCTTTAACCACTTCTTTTTGTGTTGATTTCCTCGGTACCGAAAAAAAGACCGAAGCAGACGCCAAACGCACACGCCAGTATACCCATGTTGGTATGAGCCTATTGCTCATATTGGTCGTTATTTCCTTTAAATATATTCTGGACCGCAATGTGATCGATGGCCTTCTCACCGTGGCTTCCTATACGTACGGACCTTTGCTTGGACTGTTTTCCTTTGGTATTTTCACCAAGCACATGGTAAAAGATAGGTACGTTTGGTTGGTAGCCTTAGTATCCGTACTCGCGATTGTAGTCTTGGCCAAAATACCCACCGAGAATTTAGGAGGGTATATTTTTGGTTATGAGCTGTTACCTTTAAATGGGCTGTTGACGTTTATTGGGCTCTGGTTAATTAGAAGCAAAAAGAAAGTCGAGGTTTAAATAAATAATCTAAAGGAGGAAGAGCCGTCGGGGAATTCTAATGACTAAGATCCCACCTAAAGGGCATTGCAAATTAGACTTGATGCACTATTTTTTAATACTGCCCCATTGACAATAATACCAACGTACAGGCTACTTCTACTTCAATGCGGTTATCCTTTAAACGGTTATAAAATTCAGGATTTTCCGTTCCCGGATTGAAAATGACCCGTTGTGGTTTTAACTTTATAATCGCCGCGTGGTACTGCTCTTGCCTTTTAGGATTCAGATAAAGTGTTATGGTGTGAATATCTTGGAATTGGTCTAAATTAGTCCTAACTTGAACATCCAAAATCTCCCCATGTTTTAACCCGAAAGCCTCAGTTGTTATTCCATTATCGCGAAGTCTTTTTACGGCCAAATTACTGTAACGATTTGGTTTTAAGGATGCACCAAAAACAAGGGTTTTTTTCATATGTTAATTCCAATGTTAAACTTTGAGACGTCGTGTAACTATTCAGTAAAAAATTCGTCTCTTAGTAGACCTAAAGATAGTTTTTAGTTGGAAAAAATAAAGAACAATGCTGATAACGCTATATATTTATAGTTAATGGTTAGTGTTTAGTATAGCCTATCAGCACCGAAACCCGGACTATCGTCCGGGTTTCGCTTTTGTAGGATGTTAGGTAACTAACAGGTACGTTAATTACACGTTAAACCGAGTATTTAGCGTAACATATTCCTTTAACAATAGTCTATTATAGAAGTTGGTACATCTGTAGCAAGAGGATTGGTTGGTTTTCTCCCTCAGGGTACCAATTAAGGAACCCGCGACCAAGTCGCGGGTTTTTGCTTTACCATCTGATGATTACGCTGCCCCAAGTAAATCCGCTTCCAAAAGCGGCCAGTACCACTAAGTCTCCGGAGTTCACCTTGCCAGATTCCCATGCCTCAGTTAATGCAATTGGAATAGAAGCTGCCGTGGTATTCCCATAACTCATGATATTATTGAACACTTTATCATCGGAAAGACCAAATTTGTTCTGGACGAACTGGGAAATTCTTAGGTTGGCTTGATGTGGTACTAACAAATCGATATCCTTTGGCTCCAAACTATTTTTTGCCAAACCCTCCATAATAACCTCGCTAAAACGTACTACGGCATTCTTAAAAACAAATTGACCGTTCATGTAGGGATAATAAGATTCATCATTAGGGTCGTCGTCCTCAATGATATCCGTAACCCATCTTTTGCCCATTCCTGGGGCAATCAGCGAAAGTTCCTCCGCATGTTGTCCCTCAGAATGTAAATGGGTAGATAATATTCCTTTGGTGGTATCCTCTTCCCTGGAAAGTATAGCGGCTCCAGCACCATCTCCAAAAATAACCGAAACTCCCCTACCCCTAGTGGTCATATCCAAACCGTGCGAATGTAGTTCCGAACCAATGACCAAGATGTTTTTGTACATTCCACTTTTAATATATTGGTCCGCAACGGATATACCGTAAATGAATCCTGAACATTGATTCCTTACATCTAAAGCTCCAATGGTTTTAATACCCAAATCCCGTTGCACCAAAACTCCAGATCCAGGAAAATAGTAATCTGGACTGAGCGTTGCAAAAACGATAAAGTCTATATCGTCCTTAGTAATTCCTGCTCTTTCAATGGCGATTTTAGCAGCCTTTACGCCCATGGTAGTGGTCGTGTCCTCACTACCTTTAATCACGTGTCTACGCTCTTTGATACCTGTCCGTTCTTGAATCCAGGCATCGTCCGTATCCATTATTTTTGATAAATCGTCGTTGGTAACGACATTATCTGGTACGTAATAGCCTAATCCTACGATCTTTGAGTTATACATGATATTTTATTTAAACCAAGAATAGAAATTAAGAATCGCAATCTTAGCGACCTATGAATAAGCCAATTTAGTGAAAATGAAAGACAGCAAGAACAGTTCTGTTGTAAATAATGGTTTATTTCAAAATCACTTTAGCTCAAAACATAATTGCCTTCCTCCTTTTTATTGGAAGAATATTGAACTCGTCTTGAGATGTTCTTTTACCTGCAATTTTCACATTTTGCCCCCTAATTTTGTCTTTTTCTCCCACCGTAGCTACGGCTATGCTGCTCAAAAAAGCCTTCATTAGGGTACAAAAGCCGAAAAATCTCGGTTCCAAACAACAACTCAAGACGAGTTCGTTAAGAAAAAGAATCCAGTGCTATCTAAAAGATTTAAATTCTTAATACCATAAACCAACAGGCTTATGTAAAATATTTCCGAACTTTTTACTTATCCCGAATAATTACCAAACGTTTTTATATTTATTCAAAAGTCATAATACATTCGATGATTGGACCAAGGTTTTTTAACTTAAAAATCGTAATTTAAAGTCCCTTAAAATTTAACGCGCTCTTCTAAAAAATAATACGATGAAAAACATCATAATTACCTATATCTTTCTTTTTACCCTTTTCGGAATTGCCCAAGAAAACCAAACCTATCAAAAACCCCCAAAAGAAATACTGGATCTTGTTGAAGCTCCCTTGGCACCTTCTGTTTTGATAAGTGATGATGGGGAATACATGGTGATGCTGTACCGAAATTATTACAAATCTATTGCGGAACTATCCGAAACGGAGCTACGTTTGGCCGGCTTACGAATAAATCCCAAGACCAACATTGGTAGTAGGACAAACTATTACAACAACATCAAAATAAAGGCTCCCAAGGCCAAAACACCTACCCAAATTAACGGGTTACCAGAGAATCCAAGATTAGCCAATTTCAAATGGTCTCCGGACCAAACCAAAATAGCTGTGACCAATACGACCGAAGATGGTGTGGCCATTTGGGTATTGGATTTGGAAAAGGCTTCAGTTTCAAAAATTACTGATTCCAATGTGAATGCCAATATGGGCGATGTGATAAATTGGTTCAAGGACGGAGAAAGTCTCTTAGTGAAGATGTTGCCAAGGGATAGAAAAGAATTGATAAACACTTCCGAAGCGGTTCCCGTAGGGCCCACTATCTCCTCCAATGATGGCAAAAAAGCACAGAACCGAACCTATCAAGATTTATTAAAGAATCCCAATGATGAATTTAATTTTGAACAATTGGCCCTTTCCGAACTTCACAGGATAGAATTAGATGGGTCACAGTCGCTTTGGAAAGAAAAAAACATGTACACCAACATCAGTTTTTCACCTGATGGA
>CAJQMW010000041.1 GCA_905479535.1 uncultured Maribacter sp.
AAAATGTAAAATTAAATATATGCAAATAAGAAAGAGGATCTTTTGCCCATTGATATTATTAAAAATAACCTTTACAATTTTATTCCTCAATTAGGGCCTGTTAACACTAAGCCCAAAAGCGGCTTTTTCGCCCTTTTTCCAGATTTCAGTGTTGATTTTTGGCCACGTAGCCCGCTATGTTTACCAATCGCCTAGAAATCCGCAAAAACCAGCAAAAAACCCATGGTTTTCGTTTAGTGTTAACAGGCCCTAAATTAATGGAGTAACCCATAAACAAACCTATTTTACTTTTAGATTTTTTTCCATAAACATGCTACATTTGATGGCATGCCAGATTTTCCAAAAAGACTCCGTAGAAAATTGGAGGAAAGAGTTCGCGATGATTCGCTACGTACACTTGTTCATGAGCGGGGCTTAGTGGATTTTACCTCTAATGACTATTTGGGATTAGCTAAAAGTGATACTCTTTTTTCTAAAACCTTCCAGCTCTTATTGACCAAGAACATAGCGGAAAACGGTGCCACGGGTTCCCGTTTATTAACTGGGAATCATCCGTTGTACGAAACTTTGGAATCTGTTCTAAGCAACTTTCACGACGTGGAAAGTGCTTTGGTTTTTTATTCTGGTTATGATGCGAATATTGGATTCTTTAGTGCTGTGCCACTCCGAGGGGATTTTATTTTTTATGATGAACTTGTTCATGCAAGTATTAGGGACGGAATGGCAATGAGCAATGCCAAAAGTTATAAATTTTCGCACAATGACATCACCGGTTTAAAACAAAGGATTAAGGGAGTACTTAAAGGTGGGCAGCCGGAAAAAGATACCGAAATTTATATTGTCACCGAGTCTGTCTTTTCCATGGATGGTGACTCGCCAGGCCTAAAAGCCCTTGCTCAATTTAGTGCTGAAAATAAGTATAGATTGGTTGTAGATGAAGCACATGCCGTGGGTGTTTTTGGAAAAAACGGGGAAGGACTGGTTCAGGAACTCAACCTTCAAGAAATGGTTTTTGCTAGAATTATAACTTTCGGAAAAGCCTTGGGCGCACATGGAGCTGCAATATTAGGTGCGTCCACACTTACCGCTTATCTTCTCAATTTTGCAAGAAGCTTTATTTATAGTACAGGATTGTCCCCGCATTGTATCGCAACGGTAATTTCGTCATATGAATTCTTACAGAAAAATTCAGAGGAAGAACGTCAACGACTACAAAGTAATATCCAGTTTTTTAAGGAGAAAGCTATTAAATTAGACTTACAGGAGCATTTTGTCCTTAGTAATTCTGCTATCCATTCCTATATTATTAGTGATAATACCAGGGTTAAATCGATTTCAAAAAGACTAAAGGACAAAGGGTTCAACGTTAAGGCTATTCTTTCCCCGACCGTACCGTTAGGACAAGAACGATTACGATTTTGTATTCATAGTACCAATTCCAAAGAAGAGATTGGACTGGTTTTGGAGTTATTGGCCAATTATCATTAACCCTATGGAAGAGAAATTTTTTCTTTTGGCATCATTCGAATATGCTGCCGATGTGCAAATAATAAAAGGGAAGTTGGAATCCGAAGGAATCCCCGTGTTTCTTAGGGACGAGAACACGCTAAACTCAGATCCCTTGATCAGCAGCGCAATTGGAGGGGTTAAGTTGCAAGTATATTCAAGGGATAAGGAAAGGGCCTTGGAAATTTATAACGAGGTAAGGGCCTATGCCGTGGATGAAAATGGCAAACCAATGGTTTGTCCTAATTGTAAAGCAAGTAAATCGGAGGCCTATTATAAAAGGAACGGGATTTTTTATAAACTTTTTCCATTTTTTGAAAAAAGAAAATATAAGTGCCTAAATTGTGGCATAATTACAAATCCGAGTAGCTAATGCAGAAAATATTTGTCACGGGCATATCCACAGGAGTAGGAAAGACAATGGCTTCCGCCATAATTACGGAAGCTTTGGAGGGGGATTATTGGAAACCTGTACAGGCCGGTGATCTAGATAATACGGATAGTCATAAAGTGGCAGAATTAATCTCCAATGACAAAACTACCATACATCCCAGTAGTTATGAGTTGAAAAGTCCTATGAGCCCCCACGCTGCGGCAGAGATCGACGATATACGAATAGATCGCTTTCACATTACCGAGCCCGAGACCGACAATCATCTTATAATTGAAGGGGCCGGTGGCTTGCTGGTGCCGCTCAACGAGGAAGATACGATGTTCGACATCATTATGCCGGACTATAAGGTAATCGTGGTTTCAAGACATTATATAGGAAGTATAAACCATTCGCTGTTAACGATCAGCTGGTTGCAAAAAAAGGGTTACGATGTTTTCGTTCTATTCAGTGGCAACGCAAATCCGCATACAGAAAATATAATTTTGCATAAAACAGGGGTTTCATTGATTGGAAGGATTGATGAAGAGCCCCATTTTGACAAGGCGGTCATAAAAAAATATGCGGAGAAATTCAAGCATATCTTAGAGACCCTCTAAACGCTGAAGTATTTCTGCCTTTTCGACAACTGCGTGTACACTATAATGTTTTGCCAGGTAAGCATCTATATATTCGTTTTCTTCTTCTTCTTTTTTATCAAAAATGCGCCTACCTTGTCTAACGACTATCGTTTTAGGACGTAGTTCTTCCATGATATAGCGTAATTCTTGAATAGAATTTTCCCTAGGATTATCGAAGAAGGGGAAAAGTTCGTCCCTACATATATTACTGGGATGGGTCGATGCTTTCGTGGGAGGTACGGAATTTAGGTTCCAATATCCAATATGATAGCCTAAGAACAGCATGTTCTTTTTCTCCAAACCCATGTCGGTGATGTACTCGGGCACCGTAAATCCTTCTCCATTAAAAAAAGAACCTTTTTGATATCTGTTTTGAACGATGTTCACATATTCCAGATAACTTTCAATGGGAATTAAAAGCAAAATAAATAAGAGCACCTTTGGAATCTTAGGCTTGTATGTGGCTAGCATTGATTGAACTGCAATCGCAGAAAAGATAACAAGCATGGGATATACTTGGATCAAATAATGTCCGTTGATTCGCCCCCCTTTTAGAAAGGAGATAAGTACCCCAAAAATGGAGATGGTGATAAGGACAACAGCCCGGTTTTTGAAATCGATCCAACCTTTTTTCCAAGATAAGAACAAGAAACCTGCGACCAATAAAAAGGGTGGTGCGAGCTTGAAGAAGGAAAAGCGTCTAGCTTCTGTATATTTTAATGGAGCCAGTATAACAGACTTCCACCAAACCATGAGTTCGCCTGTATTGTAATAGGGATAAATAGTTAATAGAATTACGGCGAAGATTCCGATGCCGAATAAAAGAATATTCCAAACGGTCTTCATATCCCTACTTTTAAAAAATTCATAGCATAAGAAAAGGCCAAGGATTAGAATAGGGTAGGCCATGTTCAGTTTTACCATAACCGTTATTCCCATAAGGATACCGGATGCTAAAAACCAATAACTCTTTTTTTTGCTAATTAAAAGATAAAGGCCCGGAACAAAGGCGGCCATACAAATATGTTCGGACATGACGCCTTGTAAACTTCCGAATAAACTAAGTAATAGTACACCGTAGACGGAGGCCCAAAAAGCAACCTTTTTCGTAGTGATTTGCAAACCA
>CAJQMW010000042.1 GCA_905479535.1 uncultured Maribacter sp.
GTTTCAGGAGGACAGTCAAATCTCATACCTACCGGTTTTGCAAAACGTATCAACAATGACCATGGAATTTCTCCGGATGGAGAACAATTGGTCATCAGCGATCAGACCGAAAATGGAAAATCCCTCATTTACACCTTGCCAATTGCTGGCGGAACTCCCACCAAAATCACACCTAAAGGTCCCTCCTACTGGCATGGATGGTCACCCGATGGGAAAACCTTGGCCTATTGTGCGGAGCGGAACGGCAACTACGACATTTATACGATACCCGTAGAGGGCGGCGAAGAACGGCGATTGACAGATGCCGAGGGCCTTGATGACGGACCCGATTATTCCCCGGATGGAGAAAAAATATACTTTAATTCCTCCAGAACGGGAACCATGCAGATATGGCGCATGAATACCGATGGATCCAACCAAGAACAAATCACAACTGATGAGTTGCACGACTGGTTTCCCCATCCCTCCCCTGATGGCCAGTGGGTTGTATATATAACCTTTAATAGGGATGTCCCCGCGGATAAACATCCTGCCAATAAAAATGTGATGCTGCGCATTATGAACTTAGAATCCAAAGAAATTAAAACGATGGTAAACTTGTTCGGTGGTCAAGGCACCATAAACGTCCCTTCGTGGTCACCAGATTCAAAGCATGTAGCTTTTGTGAGCTATAAACTAAAATAATCGATAAATCCTATGAATACAAGACGAGAATTTTTAATCAAATCAAGCCTAGTTTCTGCGGGAGCTTTCTTGATTCCTGATTTATTAAGGGCCAAAGAGCCAGGGCAAATTTATGGAGTGCAATTGTATTCTTTTAGGGACGCAATGGCTAAAGATGCTAAGGGCACCTTGGCCAAAATAGCCAGTTTGGGCATTAAGGAAATAGAAACGGCAAAGTCGCAAAAAGGCCATTATTATGGGTTATCTCCGTTAGAAATGAAGGCTGTTTGCGAAGCATTGGGGATGAAACTTAAAAGTGGCCATGTGCACCTGGATGCCAATTTTGACAAAACCATTGAGGAGGCCGTTGCGTCTGGACAGGAGTACCTAATATGCTCGTCCATGCCCTCTAAAGACCAGACGGTTGACAACTATAAAAAAGTTGCCGACGAATTCAACAAAGCAGGGGAAGCCTGTAACAAGGCGGGGGTAAAATTTGGGTACCATAATCACGAATATGAATTTGAATCGGAAAACGGAACGGTACTATATGATGTACTCATGGACAATACGCAACCCGATTTAGTGCATATGGAATTAGATCTTGGTTGGGTCATCATAGCCGAAAAAGATCCTTTGGACTATTTTGAAAAGTACCCGGGAAGATTTCCGCTATGGCATTTGAAAGATATGGATATGAAAAAGAAGGAGAGTACCGAACTTGGCAAAGGTGGGTTAGATATAAGGAGTATGATGAAGCATAAAGAACTATCTGGGGTGGAGCATATTTTTATAGAGCAGGAAGAATATGCAAGTACCCCTTTTGAAAGTATGGAGTACAACATGAACTATTTAAAAAAATATAAATAAGGGCCGTGAAACGTATACCCCAATTTTTATTCTTAAGCCTTGTTATGTGTTTTAGCCAATCAGGTTATGCACAGGGCACGTCCATTATTGCCGATCGTGCAGAATTGACTTTGGTTTCCGATGCATATCAGTTTACTGAGGGTCCGGCGGTGGATAGTGAGGGGAACGTATTTTTTACCGACCAGCCTAATGATAGAATTTTAAAATGGGATGCGGATAGCAATAGCGTTTCTACGTATATGCAGCCCTCCGGCCGCTCCAACGGACTCTATTTTGACCATGACGGGAACCTTTTGTCCTGTGCCGATGAAAATAACGAGCTCTGGCGTATAGATCCTAATAAGGACGTAACCGTGCTAGTCGACAATTTTGAAGGTAAAAAATTAGGTGGTCCCAACGACCTTTGGGTCGCCCCGAGTGGGGGTATTTATATTACTGATCCGTTGTACGAGCGCGCATGGTGGAAACCTACAGCTGACCGCATCAACGAACGTCGCGTCTACTATCTTCCCCCAAGTAGTGGCGAGCTAAAAATCGTAGCCGAGGATTTTGTAATGCCCAACGGTATTATAGGCACTAAGGATGGAACAACACTGTACATCGCCGATATGGGCGACAAAAAAACATATGTCTATACTATCAATGAAGACGGAAGCCTGTTAGAAAGAAAACTGTTCTGTGAACTAGGTTCGGACGGTATGACGCTGGATAATGAAGGAAATTTGTATTTAACGGGGGACGGCGTTACCGTATTCGATTCCGAGGGCAATCAAATAGAACGTATTGTTACCGGGGAGAAATGGACGGCCAACGTGACTTTTGGAGGCAAGGATCAAAACATCTTGTTTATAACCGCCATGGATTCGGTATATACCCTAGAAATGAATGTTCATGGAGTAAGGTGATTTTTGTTATAGTTATAATGGATATATAATCAATCATCATATACAATTGTTGTACTGTATTAGAAACCTAGAAGTGAAAATGATTAAAGGACTATACGAAACCCATTTATTTGTTGAGAACTTAGAAGTCTCAATTGACTTTTATAAAAATGTTCTCGGACTTGAACATTGCTACTTTGAAGCAGAAAGACGCACAGCATTTTTTTGGATAGGTAAACCAAAAGAAGCAATGTTAGGACTATGGGAAAAACCTAAATCAGAAATTGATAGGAGACATTTTGCTTTTCGATGCGATAAAGAATATATTTTAAATGAAGCTACCGGGTTTTTAAATAAACACGGACTAAAACCATATAACTTTTTGAATGACGGAACTGATAAACCTATGGTTTTTGCTTGGGTGCCTGCAGTTGCAATTTATTTTGACGACCCTGACGGACATTACTTAGAATTTATTGCAATATTAGAAGGGGAAGGAAAACCTGAAAATGGGATAATTTCTTATGAACGCTGGTTGGAATTAGAAAAAATGAAAAATAACGCCATATAATAATGGTTCCTATAAAAAGCCCAAGTCCATCCATATAGCTATCGGGACTAAATCAAATTCATCTTTTTCCTATCTTGTAAACACAATCAAAAATCAAAACAACATGAGCTGGAAAAATCTATTCGACCAAAAAGAGTGTCAAGAAACCATTGAGCGTATCAACAAACTAACACCGGAAACCAAAAGCCTTTGGGGTAAGATGGACGTTGCCCAAATGATGGCGCATTGCAATGTGGCCTATGAAATACCTTATACGGACAAGCATCCCAAACCCAATACCTTCGCCAAGGTCATGGTAAAGTTGTTCGCTAAAAACACGGTCCTTGGAGACAAGCCCTATAAGAAGAACATTCCCACTTCCCCTATTTTTAGGATAACTACGAAAAAAGATTTCGATCTAGAAAAGAAGCGCTTAGTGGACCACTTGAACAAAACACAGCAATTGGGTGCATCACATTTCAACGGATTGGAAAATCCCGCTTTTGGAAATTTGACCGATAAACAATGGAACACCCTATTTTCAAAGCACTTAGACCATCATTTGAGACAGTTCGGGGTTTAGGAAATTATACTAACTATTGCCTAGTGTAAACGAAACTTTGAATACCGGGAAGGTCTTCATTTATGGATTCCCTTAATGTATCACCACTTAGGGAAAAAGCGCTGAATCCGACACGGTTGAGGTTTAAGGCGTTATTCTCAAAAGACCAATTTCCAGAATAGGAAACAGATGCTCCGCATTGTACCACGTATAAATCCCCAAAAGGCTCGATGCCCTGCCAAATTGCATTTTCCATAGCCTTTCGGTCTATTG
>CAJQMW010000043.1 GCA_905479535.1 uncultured Maribacter sp.
GTGATTTACTAAGAGAGGATACACCCTTACCTAAGGATAACCTTTTGAGCTAGATTTCGGTTTGGAAAATCCGTAAGCCATGAATTTAGCCTTTGTTAGGCGTTTTTAATTAGCTATCGCCTCTTCCTAAATAGGCCCTTATGGATTCTATTTGACCTTCGGTATTGAATGTAATAACGTCTACCACATAAAGTTCCTCTGTATTATCCACGGTGATTTTCAGTTCTGCCACGACGGTATTCCTATTTTCGAATGTGGCAAGGACTTCAATTCTTATCGAATTTGCAGCTTCAAAATTTTTGCGCGTTTCCTCAAGGGCATTTTTTTTGCCCATAACTTGGATCTTCCAGTCACGTAGTATTATGGTATTGGAAAACATTTTTTCGATTCCATCAATGTCCTTCTCCTCATATTTTCTTAAATATGAAAGACATAAATCTCTATTTAAAGCTTTTGTCATTTTTTCCAAGAATTGTGCCTGATGGGCTCGTATGACCGTCAGTTATGGCTTAATATTCTTTAATTTTCAGTTTTGTACTGCCTTTAGCAAACCCTAGTGGATTCAGACGCAGACGAATCGGCCATAATTGCAGTTATACATTGTTACCTGCTAGCTTTTCCATTCGGTCTTATTTTCTTTTCCGATATTGACAATACTATACTTTTTGGTTGAGAATTTTTTTCGGTCAATTCATTATTCAACTTTTCAGAAATTTCAACTGCTTCCCAAATCATACTTTGTATTTCATTTTTTGGGAAAGACTGGAAACCTTTTACAAAAATGTGTCTTATCAATTTTCCTTTTCCATTCAGTTTTACAGTTTCTTTTGTCAATTCCGCTCCGCGATTAAATCCGAAATTTACGTGTGCAGAATAAACTGCAATATGGCAAAAAGCATCTTTTAGTTTTTCCGATTTTGAGTAAGCCATTGCTACCGCATTATAATTGTCCCAAATCAATTCATTCGATTCTGGAACCAAATCCGTTACAAAGTTCCGCAATTCCATTGTCAAATTTTGAATTTTCTCGTCATATGGCTCTATGAACTTTTTAAGTTGAGGATTCGGTTTCATTTCTTATTTTTCTCGTAATCTTGATTTTTTTCAGCTTACAGGTAAAGGTTGAGCTGAGCGTTTTGCGGAGGAAAGGAAACGTTGATTCTCCGTTTACACACGAAGCTAAAGCTTATATTTTTTCTTTTTTTGTCCAAAGCTAAATCCATGAGATTTAGCGACCTTACTAATATAAACAGACCTTTCGGTCTTACCCCTAAAGTCCGCATTACGTTTTGTTGTAAAAAGTTTTTATTTGTCTGTACGGTATTTGTTGTATTTCATGATAAGTCCTTCGGTAGCTCTCACCATCATAGGTTCAGCTCTAGTTGTCCAATTGAGGGCTCCATCTTTTTCAAGATCAGAATGTCCTTCTGTACTTATTGCCTGCCCGTTTGAAGAGGAGATTAAAATTCTGTTCTTCAAATCAAATATTTTTATGAAAATTGCTGAGCGATTACTTGTTGAATAACTTAAACTTTGATCATTGCTGTAAAAACTTCTAGCGCTATTTGAAATTATTTTTCCTCTAACATTAATCAAAAAGTCACATTTGGAGTTTTCGTATAACCTTTTCAGTTCCGATTGGGTTGGCTCAAATTTTATTTCTGGTTCTACCAATGAGATATTTCTCAAAGAGGTCAAGTCAATTAGGGAATCCCCAAGTATTTTTTTAAACTCCTCATAAGATTCCGCGTATAGTCTTTTGTTGTTTTTCAATTCCGAATTGGACTGAACTTCGTTAAAAATCCATTTTCCATTGCCGAAATCCAAATTCTTTCCAGTATCAAATTCGTAAATATATTTCCCTCCAACACATGACGAACCAAGTATGAGAATTACAATGTAAAGTAGGTTTTTATAGTCTCTAATTTCCATTCTCAAAATGTTTTACAACAATTGGATATCATCATTGATGCTATCCCACTTATACCAACTAAGATAACAAATTGGCTAAACCTCAAGCGCAAGCAACTAAGCACTAAACTTCAATTTCTTTTCAATCGCTACAATCATTTCATTAGCGATATCTTTACCTGTAGCATTTTCAATCCCTTCCAGCCCGGGAGAGGAATTCACCTCCAGTAACAAGGGCCCTTTATTTGATCGAATGATATCTACCCCGGCCACTGCCAAGTTCAGCACTTTGGCCGCTTTTTGCGCCAGTTTTCGCTCTTCAGAAGTAATCCTTATCCTAGAGGCTTTCCCGCCTTGGTGGATGTTGGCCCTAAACTCACCTTTCGCCGCTTGGCGCTGCATGGAGGCTACTACCTTGCCGTTGACCACAAAGCAACGGATGTCTTGCCCATTGGCCTCTTTAATGAATTCCTGAACGAGTATGTTGGTATTTACACTTTTAAAAGCGTTGATGACACTTTCCGCCGCCTTGTTCGTCTCCGCTAAAACCACCCCTTTCCCTTGGGTACTTTCCAATAATTTTATGATCAAAGGAGC
>CAJQMW010000044.1 GCA_905479535.1 uncultured Maribacter sp.
TATTGATGTTGCAGATGGGGCCACATTGGTCTTCAGCTATATCGGTTTTGCAGCAAGGGAAGAGCCCGTTAATGGAAGGAACACTGTTGACGTTCAGTTAATCGAAGGGGTAGCCCTGGATGAATTTATCGTGGTGGGTTCTAGAACAGCACCCCGTAGTAGTGCAGATACCCCACTACCGGTAGATGTTGTTGGTGTAAAAGAACTAACTTCCACAGGGCAAGTCACTTTTGACAAGGCTTTACAATACCGAATTCCTTCATTTAACACAGTACAGACTCCGGTAAATGATGCGACTTCCCTATTAGACCCGTACGAAATTCGTAATATGGGACCTAGTAGGACGTTAATTCTAATCAACGGAAAGCGTAAAAACTTAAGTGCCCTATTATATACTCAAACCTCTCCGGGACGTGGTGAAACGGGTGCCGATATTTCCGCTATTCCAACGGATGCGATCAAAAGAGTTGAAATTCTACGTGATGGCGCCTCGGCACAATACGGTTCCGATGCCATTGCCGGCGTTATGAACATCGTATTAAAAGATAGCCCGAACGACGGCTCGGTAACCTTACGTTCCGGTATTACTTCTGAGGGTGATGGTGAAATGTTCGGTGTCGCCTTAAATAGCGGAAGCTCTATTGGTGCCAATCAAGGTTTTATAAACTACACCGTTGATTTATCTAAAGTGAATCTCACGAATAGACCAGGTACAGTAGATGCAGCCGGTGAAGCTGGAGATTTTGGTGCCGATATAGCCGATGTTCAAGAATTCCTAGGTCGTCGCCCTGATGCAGGTAACATCAATGGTGCTCCGGAAACGGCAGCAGCCAAATTCAACGTTAATTTTGGTTATGATTTAAGTGAAAATACCCAGTTATACGGTAATGCGGCCTATGTATATAAATCGGTCAATAGTTTTGCCAACTACAGAACACCATATTGGAGAACCGTGGAGGATTTTCCTTATCTGGCGGACTTCTTTCCTGGCGACAACCCAAATAATCCCGGCGGATATGACGGATATGTTCCCACTTTCGAGGGGTTACTAAGCGATTATAACGGAACTGTAGGTTTTAAATCCAATATAAACGATTGGAATATTGATGCTAGTTTTACGACTGGTGGAAACCTTCAAACCTATAAAGTAAACCAGACGCACAATAGAAATGTAGTATACTCTCCATCAACATGGGTAGATACAAATGGCAATGGTGTTATAGATGATGGTGAAGTTACCGAAGGCGCTGAATTGTATAGGGCAAATAGCCAACAATCCTTTGATCCAGGAGGAACAAGATTTTCCCATAATGTTGGAAACATTGACATATCAAGAATACTCTCCGATAAAATTAGTATTGGTGTTGGTGCGGAGTTTAGAACAGAAACGTTTGAAGTAATTGAGGGAGAATTAGCGTCCTACGACGGCGGTGGTGCGGATTCTTTTGCTGGTAATAGTCCAGAAAATTCCGGTAAGTTCAACCGTTATAATATTGGCGGTTATTTCAGTTTAGATTATGATGTTACCGATGCCTTTTTATTAAGCGGAACCATACGTACAGAGAACTATTCCGATTTTGGTAATGCATTCGTATATAAATTCAGTTCACGTTATAAGGTTGGCGAAAAGCTTACCGTTAGAGGGTCCGTATCTTCTGGTTTCAGGGCTCCTACCCTACACCAAATCTATACGCAAAAAGCACAATATAGCTTTATACCCGGACAAGGTATTCAGGTTGGAGGTCTTATCAACAATGTATCATCACAAGCCCAACTCTTGGGAATCCCCCAGTTGGACGCCGAAACCTCCAATAATTTCACTATCGGAATGGGCGGGAACTTGACCAATCAATTGAGCTTTACTATAGACTATTATAACATAGCGGTAAAAGATAGGATTGTATTGAGCACAGAGATAGGCCCTACGGCTGCCGGGAATACAGCTTTGGACAACGTACTTAATGCAAATAATCTAGTTGACGTGAGTTTCTTTGCAAACGCAATCGATACCAAAACATCCGGTATAGATGTTGTTCTTGGTTATAAAGACCTAGCGATAGGTGCAGGTAATTTGGATTTGAATTTATCAGGGAATTACACGATTCAAAATGAGCGTGATGGTGAGGTAAACAATCCTACACTAGTAGAGCAAGCGGGACAATCCGTAGTTAATCAAACTCAAGAAGCCCTGTTCTTTACTTCCCGTCCAGTAACAAAGTGGATTTTAGGTGCCAACTATGATATTAATAAGTTTGGCTTTTCATTGAACAATACCTATTTCGGCAAAACGACCTTTTTTCAACAAGGATTAAGTACCGATGCCAACGGACTGTTTAACCTGAGAACTGAATTTACACCTAAGGTTGTAACCGACCTTGGCGTAAATTACAATGCCACGGATAAATTTACTGTTTCATTGAATATTAATAACATATTGAATGTATTACCGGAGTGGAACTTCAAGTCGGAGAATGCAGCAGGGGATGCTATTTTAGCAGATGCCGCGCAAACTCAGAATCAGTCTAATCTAATTACCTTTAACCAACGTTATTCCCAGATGACCTATGATGGTTATCAATTCAGTCAATGGGGAACTCTGTTCAATCTATCCTTGAACTATAAGTTTTAATTAAACTGTTTTTTCATACTAAAAAGCTACCTACTTTTAGGTAGCTTTTTTTTATGTGATATTATGGATGGTCTGTACGGCAATAAGATGGCAAAAGTCTATCATGAAATCTATCAAGGTTTTATTGATTATAAGGCTGAGTATGACCTTTATGCCTCAATTTGTAGAACATATGGTGCATCCAAAATTTTAGAAATGGCCTGTGGGTCGGGAAATCTGGCCAATCATTTTTCTAAGGATTTTGAAAGTTATACTGGAATGGATTACAGTAATGCCATGTTGCAGATTGCAAGAGAAAAGCATCCTAACCTCGTTTTCATTCGTGGTGATATGCGGAATTTTAAGGCGTCCCAACGATTTGACGGTATTCTTATCACAGGTAGGTCTACAAGCTATCTGCTGACGAATGAAGATTTTCTGCAAACGCTTAAATGTGTCCAGAAAAACTTGGATGATAATGGAATTTTTATTTTTGATTTTATAGATGCGCAGCTGTTTTTGCCCTATGTAGCTTCAAATAAGTTCGTAACACATACCAGCACTGTTGCTGATCAAAAATATCTAAGGGAATCGGAATGGGTTATAAATAAGGAAAGCACTGAAATGTTAATCGAATGGACAGCCAACTATTATCAAGTAAACGAAAAGGATAAGACCTTTTTAGGAAGGGATTCCACTTCATTTCGATCGTTTTATTTTGACGAGTTAGAACAACTATTGATGAAGTCCGGTTTAAAGATAAATGAAAAAATAGATAGAAAAACTTATGCTTTTGATACCTACGTTTTGGTATGCAAAAAGGAATAATGCGATAACCCTATAACCAATTGGACTTCATAAAAACACCTGAACCTTTATAGTTGGGGGTATTTATTAAGATTTAATGCATATATTACAAAAATTGTCATAGTCTTTATATGGAGATTGCCTCAGAAGAGTATCTGTGGTAT
>CAJQMW010000045.1 GCA_905479535.1 uncultured Maribacter sp.
TGCCAACTTGAAAGAGGATGAGCCTATATTTGTTACAAATTAGAAGAGCCGTGTGAGGGGAGACTTTCAAGCACGGTTCTGTGAGAGGCTTGGGGTGAAATTCCCCTTGTCTACTCGATTACATAAACGTTAAACGACATACTAGGTTTGGATTAATTAATAACTATTTATAGATAGATTATCTTTTCTTGACATTAAGAAGAGGTTTTTCCTGGTTAGTCAATAATCTTTCATTTTGCTTTTTCAAATATAGATTTTATCGATTGGTAACTGGCACAACTTATAATAGTAGGTAATCAACTCGCTTTTTTAGGAGCCTATCTCAGGTATTTCAATATATCATGAGAATACCTATTGTGTTCAATTCACTTTCCCTTTTGTTCAGTTCACTTAAAAAATTTTATTAATAGCAGGATTTCCTAATAATTTTGGAGCCTAATAATCATTTAAAAACAAATAATTATGAAAAAAAATGCCCCAAAATTATTAGTAATCGCATTGAGTTTAACAACTTTATTAGGCACGACGTCTTGCGAAAAAGATGAATCAATAGTCCTTGAATCTTTAGAAACAGAAGTCACCGAAGAAGAAGCAGTAGAAATTATCGAAGCTTCATTACAGGCCGAAACCTCCGGTCTAGCAGAAACCACAAAAACAACCACTGAAGAGCTGGATTCCGATATCGAATTTGACCTTAATTGTGATACTTTAATTGAAAAATCTTATCCGTTCAATTTTGAAAGTAACAATGTACAAGCCAACTTTAATGTCAATTGGTCTTATGAAATAGCTTGTAATGGAGCAGGTGTGCCGCAAACCGCAGAATTTAGTTCTCAAACGAACGGTTCCTATACCACACCTAGAATTAATTCGAACGACTCTTCGACAGGACAGTTTAGTATCTCTGGCCTTCAACCAACTGCTACTGCATTTTTAATGAGTGGAAGCTATAGCAGAGAGGGAACACAGACCATTTCTTTCAATGAACGCAATAGAAATATAACAAGCAACCTCTCTGCGAACTTGACCAATTTATTGATTGACAAGTCAGATTATAGAATCGATGCAGGGGAAGGCGCAGTGCAACTTACCGTTATAAATCTTGAAAACACAATCAACTTTCAAGGTTCAATTGTGTTCAATGGCAACGGAGAAGCCACCTTGACCATAAATGGCAACCCATATATCATAGTAATCAATTAATAAATTCTAAATGCCCCCATTTTCTAATCAAAACTTGGGGGCTTTATTCGCTTAGCCATGTACTACCAAGAAATGAAAAGAATTAGTGCCCTTTTGCTTCTGTTAAGTTTATTACTGGCAGTAGCATCTTGTGGAACAGAAGAACCGATAGATATTTCTATCACTCCGGATGGAGAAGAAACACAACAAGAAGGCAATGAAACTCCAGGGGTTGGCATTAAGAGTATTCCCGTTGTTGTTCACATTATACACAATGGAGAACCTATTGGAACAGGTGCCAATATAAGTTTTGAACAAGTCACATCACAGATAGCGGTTCTCAATGAAGATTTCAGAAAAGCCTCAGGCACCAACGGTTTTAATGAAAACGTAGCAGGGGCAGATACTGAAATTGAATTTTATCTGGCCGAAATGGACCCTGAAGGAAATCCATTAGATGAACCAGGTATACATCGTTTTAATGGCAATAGGGAATCTTGGCCTAAAGGTCCGGTGCTCAACCCTATTGACACTTTGATCAAACCCAACACTATTTGGCCGCCAGAAGACTATTTTAATGTTTGGGTGGTCAACTTTGGAGGCTTTGTTGGCAGGAATTTGTTGGGCTACGCCCAATTTCCATCAGAATCAGGTTTACCGGGTTTAGACAAAGACGGAGGCAGTTCGCTGACCGATGGTATTGTTATAGGTTACAAATACTTTGGTAGTAGTGAAAATGGTGATTTTCCCGATTTGATCGCACCGTTCGACTTAGGTCGAACAACCACTCATGAGGTTGGCCACTGGTTGGGGCTTAGACATATTTGGGGCGATGGTGATTGCAGTGTGGACGATTTCTGTGAAGACACACCTAATGCCGAAGCGCCCAATTATGGCTGTGTTGAAAACAGTTCTTGTGGTTCGGAAGATATGATTGCCAACTATATGGATTATACTGATGATGGCTGCATGAACGTGTTTACACAAGACCAAAAAGAACGAATGTTGACCGTATTGGAAAACTCACCTAGACGAAGAGAATTGTTGAACTAATAGTTCAAAATCAACTCATATCCAAGCTTTTCAATTGACTGATTTTCAAACCCTAAAAAAATAATAAACATCTAATTTTTAAATATAAATAAAATGGAAGATTTTATTCAATATATCATGCCCTGGCTTATCAACATACTGCGCTATTTTATAATCGCTGGTATTCCGTTTTTAGTTTTTTACATCTGTTTCCCAAAAGTGTTTTCCAAAAACAGAATACAGAAAAGGCTAGCTAAGAAAAAAGATTTTTTACGTGAAATAGGTCATTCTATACAAACTACCATCGTTTTGGCGGTGGTATTCATCCTTTTTATCTATTCTCCTTTGCGGGCCTATACTCAAATTTATGATGGACTAACAAGCTATTCAATTTGGTGGTTTCTTTTAAGTATACTTTTGGCATTGGTAGTACATGATTCCTATTTCTACTGGATGCATAAGACGATCCACCATCCAAAAATTTACAAAAAAGTGCATTTAATACATCATAAATCAATAAACCCTTCACCATGGGCTTCGTATTCGTTTCATTTTTATGAAGCCATATTGGAGGCTTTGGTGGCACCTTTCATTGTTTTTTTAATTCCTATGCATCCGTTTGCACTTTTCATATTCGCCTTTATTGCTTTTGGCATCAATGTATATGGTCATCTAGGGTACGAAATTGCTCCAAAATGGTTACGTAATTCGATTCTTTTTGAATGGGTGACCACCTCTGTCTATCATAATCTGCACCACTCAAAATTTGATGGCAACTATGGACTATATTTTCGATTTTGGGATAGATCGATGGGTACTGAAAATCCTGATTATGTGAGGGAATATGATAAGATTCAGGTTAAACGATTTGGATCGGACAAAAAGAGATCCCACTTAAAAAATTCGGTGGCCACCGGGTTATTTTTTCTACTCTTGGGGATGGGAAAAACAACCGCCCAAGATAGTATCTTGGGAATTTGGAAAGATGATACCAAAGGAGTGACCATGGAACTTTTTGAGGAGAATGGAAAAATTTATGGGAATCTTATTGCTGCTGATTCAAAGAAAATTAACGAACAAATCAAAGAAGCTAAAAACACTACTTTACTCAAAAATTTTCAGAAAAAAGATACAGGAAGCTATTGTTGCGGCACTATTTACCAGCCTCAAATAAAAAAAGAAGTTTCCGCGACATTAACTTTACATGGAACAGATTCTTTAAAAATTAACGCAACTTATATGGGAATAAAAAGGACTCGATTTTGGAAACGATTGTATTAACCATAATAAGTTTTTAGCTAACTTTAATTTAAAAGAGTATTTTGAAACTCAAAATAAAAATCCTATTACCGATTGCCCTCGCATTGATTATGCCACTGCTC
>CAJQMW010000046.1 GCA_905479535.1 uncultured Maribacter sp.
CTGTTGCTAGAGTTTATCTTTCCGAAGGAAAAGGTAACATTACCATTAACAATAAAGAATTGAAAAGTTACTTTCCTACTGCTACTTTACAGTACAAAGTTAAGCAACCTTTCATGCTTACTGGTACCGATGACAACTATGACGTTAAGATAAACGTTTTTGGTGGCGGAATTACTGGACAGGCAGAGGCAATCAGATTGGCCATTTCCAGAGCTATGTGTGAAGTTGATATTGAGAATAGGGGCACTTTAAAACCGGAAGGTTTGTTAACCAGGGACCCAAGAATGGTAGAGCGTAAGAAATTCGGTCAGAAAAAAGCCCGTAAGAAATTTCAGTTCTCTAAACGTTAGGACAAAGATTTTAAGCATCCACCAATTCGTGGATGCTCTTATTATATTTTTTAACAAGTTCATTGAAAATTCCCGTTAAAGGGAAAAATTAAAAATCCATACGTTAAGAATAATCTGAGGTATGGCCCCGGGAGACCCTGAAAGCTCCAAAATCATGGAACAGGGCACTGTTAGTTTAGCATCTAAATGATAAAGGCTATCGCCATAAGGTGGTACCACTTTATCATTGCTAATTCAAAAGAACGTAAACTAAATTAAAAATGGCGAAAGTCGAAGTAAAACAATTATTAGAAGCAGGTGTGCATTTTGGCCACCTTACCAGAAAGTGGAATCCGAACATGGCTCCTTACATCTACATGGAGCGTAACGGTATACACGTTATCAATCTTTACAAAACGGTTGCAAAAATGGACGAGGCCAACGAGGCCTTGAGTAAAATTGCTGCATCCGGTCGTAAAATTCTTTTTGTTGCCACTAAAAAACAGGCTAAGGACATCGTTGCCGAAAAGGCAGCTAACGTAAATATGCCCTACATAACGGAAAGATGGCCAGGTGGTATGTTGACCAACTTTGTGACCATTCGTAAAGCGGTCAAGAAAATGGCCATGATCGACAGGATGAAAAAAGATGGCACCTTTCTTACGCTATCTAAGAAAGAGCGTCTTCAAGTGGATCGTTTACGCGCCAAATTAGAAAAGAACCTTGGTTCTATTTCCGAAATGACCCGTTTGCCCGGTGCATTGTTCATTGTGGACACCATGCGTGAGCACATTGCCGTTAAGGAAGCCCAAAAATTGAATATTCCCATATTCGCTATGGTCGATACCAATTCTGACCCTAGAGACGTGGATTATTTAATTCCTTCCAATGACGATGCCTCCAAGTCCATAGATATTATCATGACTCAGGTAACTAATGCAGTTGCCGAAGGTTTGGCGGAACGTAAGTCCGAAAAAGCCGAAGGTGAAGCTAAAAAAGAGAAAACGTCCAAAAAAGAGGAAAAAGCAGCTGCTGCACCAAAATTGAAACCGACGCCGGAAACAGTAGAGACAAAAGCACCACCGGTACTTCAGAAAGCTACTGAGGTTGAAGTTGATGTTAAGGCAACCAAAAAAGCTGTTGAAAAAGAAGAAAAAGCCGAACCAAAAAAAGAGACTAAGAAGGCAACTAAGGGGAAAAAATCCGCTTTGGACGATTTAACCAAGATTGAAGGTGTTGGACCTAAGGCGGCTGAAGCGCTTTCCAACGCAGGAATGGAATCTTTTGCAAAATTAGCTAAAGGAGATGCTGAAAAAATAAAAGAGGTGTTGACCGAAGCAAGTTCCAGAATGGCACACTTAGACCCAACATCATGGCCTAAGCAAGCTAAAATGGCTGCTGATGGAAAGTGGGACGAACTAAAGGAATGGCAAGACAATGCTAAGGGTGGAGTTGAATAAAAGCCTCACCCGGATTTACAAAAAAGTAAATCCGACCTCTCCCAAGGAGAGGTGAAAAGTTGAAAAATACAATAATTAAGATTCCCCTCGAAGCTCGCCCTAAGCGAGAGTGGAGAGTGGAAATGACATTAAAGAAATAATATTATGGCAAAGATTACAGCCGCAGAAGTAAATAAATTAAGAAAGACTACCGGAGCCGGAATGATGGATTGTAAAAATGCATTGGTCGAGGCGGATGGAGATCTCGAAAAAGCAATTGAAATCCTTCGCAAAAAAGGACAAAAGGTAGCTGCCAAAAGAGCGGACAGGGATTCTTCCGAGGGAGCAGCAATTGCCAAAGTTAATGATGCTAATACCCACGGAGTTGTTATCTCATTGAACTGCGAAACGGACTTCGTAGCCAAGAACGATACTTTCGTTACTTTGGCAAATGACTTAGCGGACTTAGCTTTAGATTACGGTTCTAAGGATGCTTTCTTAGCTGCCGATTATAAGGGAATGACCGTTCAGGAGAAATTAACGGAACAAACCGGTGTTATCGGAGAGAAAATCGAAATCGGCGGGTTTGAAAAACTAAGTGCCCCTTTTGTAGGTTCTTATATCCACGCGGGTAACAAAATAGCGGTCTTAACTGGTCTTTCTAATGAAGTGGATGGAGCTGAAGAAGCGGCCAAAAATGTGGCCATGCAAGCTGCCGCTATGAATCCGGTTGCTTTGAACGAAGATGGTGTTGATCAGTTGGTTATTGACAAGGAGATAGAAATTGCCAAAGACCAATTGCGTCAAGAAGGCAAACCAGAAGCTATGTTAGACAATATCGCTAAAGGTAAACTAAAGCGTTTCTTTAAGGATAATACCTTGGTAAATCAAGATTATATAAAGGATAGCAAACAGAGTGTTGCCCAATATGTAAAATCTGTCGACGCTAACCTTGAGGTCGTTGGATTTAAAAGAGTCGCATTAGGATAAGAAAAGCTCAAAACTAACTCAAATAAAAAGCCTCCATACAATTTATGGGGGCTTATTTTTTTGAAGGCTGCGGGATAATGATCTTTGCCAACGAGAATTGATCTAACCTCTTAACCAAGCATTCCTTAAATCGGAAAAATCTTCGGAAACCCCTGCTACCGGAATAATT
>CAJQMW010000047.1 GCA_905479535.1 uncultured Maribacter sp.
AATCTTTTATCATCTAAAGGAAGGACACGACAGTCCTCCAGAAGTTTCCCCGGAGTATCAGCTCATAGATGACGAAAACTATGCAAAAATCCATGATTTAACCGCATATAACCTGAGTTTGGGCTATACCCCTAAACCCGAAGAACTGAAGCCGCTTCAAAGAACCGCCTCCGATTATGCTATGCATCCCGCAGATACGGTGAATAAAATTCTGCATCCCGTGGGAGAATGGAATTCAACCAAAATCATATTCACCCCAGAAAAAGTCGAGCATTGGCTAAATGGAAAAATGGTAGTATCTTTTGTCCCGTGGACGGACGAATGGTACGAGAAAAAGAATTCCGACAAGTGGAAAAATAGTCCGGATTACGGAATATATAAAACTGGCTATATCGGTTTTCAAGACCACTCCAGTCCCATCTGGTTTCGTAACATAAAAATTAAAAAACTATAATTCGCACCGTATGAAGAAAAGGGAATTTTTAAAAAAATCCGCTATACTGGCATCCTCCACTGCACTCATGCCCTCTTTTTTAATGGCCTGTAAAGAACAAGAAAAAATGGCTGAAAAAACTCCATTAACTCGGTTGCGAACTGCGCATATAGGGGTCGGTGGTATGGGTGCAGAAGACCTTATGGATATTTCATCCCATACAAAAGTGGACGTTACCGCTCTTTGCGATGTGGATGCAAACAACCTTTCGGCTGCTAAAAAGTTACATCCCAATGCCAAAACGTATACCGATTATAGGGTAATGCTGAATGAAATTGGTGATGAAATAGATGCCGTAGTTGTATCGACACCTGATCATACGCATGCCCCGGCCTCAATGATGGCCATGGGAATGAACAAATCAGTTTATTGTCAAAAACCTTTGGCACATTACGTTTCCGAAGCTAGGTCCATGAAAAAATTAGCGGAGGAAAAAAACCTGATTACCCAAATGGGCATTCAAGTACACTCGTTTTACGACTATAGGTTGGCCACTTTACTTATTCAATCCGGTATCATCGGTAAGGTCCATACCGTGCGTGCCTGGTCCCCAAAGAACTGGGGTTATGACGGTCCCATACCACAGGGACAGGACCCAATCCCTGAAACATTGGACTGGAACCTATGGCTAGGTACCTCTGCCCAAAGAGATTACAAGGAAAATGTATACCATCCCGGAAATTGGAGAAAACTGGTAGATTATGGGTGTGGGACTTTAGGTGATATGGGAGTTCATATTTTTGACACGCCCTATAACGCCTTGGCTCTAGATGTTCCCATGACCGTCAAAAATGAATGTAGGGAACCTAATGGTTTTTCTTTCCCGGAGAATAATATAGTTACCTATGAGTTTCCAGGAACGGATTATACTGCCGATAAACTAACTTGGGTTTGGTACGATGGACCCGGTGCACCAGAAATGCATGAGGACCTAATAGTACCAGGTGCCGAAAATGCTATGGCCAATACTGCTTCAACTGATAAGGATGCTAGTTTGGAAGATAAAATGTCCCTTGAAACCAAGACAGCGGAAGAGGGTAAACTACCGGACCAGGGCGCCATGTTCATAGGTGAAAAAGGCAGGCTGTTATTGCCCCATTTTATGGAACTACCAAAGAAGATCGTTGATGGGCAATATGTTGATATATCCGAAGAAATTACTGCGGTTGAAAAAGCGAATAATATGGGAAAACCTATACGCGATTATGCATCCGAGGGACCAAAACATTACCATCAATTTGTAGATGCATGTTTGGGAACCGACGAATGTTCCGCACCCTTTTCCTATGCGTCAAGATTGACCGAAACTATACTCTTAGGAGTAATCGCAGGAAGGTTTCCGGGACAAACTTTACATTGGGACAGTGAAGGAGCCAAGTTTTCGGAAGAAGCCGCAAACGAATATCTTGAAGGGGACTACAGGAATTTCTAAGGATAACAACCATAGTTCAAAACGCTTAGTACATTGCACTATCCAATAAAAACGAGCCACCCCAAGGTGGCTTTTTTATGTTTATATTTAGTACGTAGAATCAACAGCTATCATACAAACATCTTTTTACATGATGCAAAACTTTTTAAAGCCCTCATCTTCTAAATTTATTTATTTGAGCGCTATAATCGTCTTATTACTATCGTGTAGTCAAAAACAAGAACCCCTTGTTCAAATAGGACCGAACAGTAGCATTACTTTAATAGGCAATAATTTAGGTGCCAGGATGTTGAACTACGGCATTTTTGAAACAAAGATGCATCTACTTCATCCGGAAGATTCCCTAATTATTCGCAACATGTGCGATGGTGGAAATACGCCGGGTTTTAGACCACATTCCGCAAGGAACTTGCCTTGGGCTTTCCCTGGAGCGGAAAAATTCCAAAAGGAACTTGCAAAAAATTCAGGGAGCGAAGGGGTTTTTCCCTCGTCTGATGAATGGTTGACCAGTTTGAATACCGATATCATCATTGCCTTTTTCGGATATAATGAATCCTTCAATGGGGAAGAAGGACTGGATAGCTTTAAAGCAGAATTGGAAGCTTTTATAGCCCATACTAAAAATCAAAAGTACAATGGGGAGTCAGCTCCTCAACTGGTCCTCGTCTCCCCGATAGGTTTTGAGGACCGCTCTCAAGAAATGGACCTTCCCAATGGGAAAAAAGAAAATAAAGACTTAGGTCTATATACCTCGGCTATGCAAAATGTATGCGCTGATTATCAAGTTCCTTTTATAGATATGTTCCAGAAATCATCAGAATGGTTTGCAGCATCGGGTAACCTCACGATTGATGGTTCGCAGTTGAGCCTAGAAGGTTATAAAAAATTCGCTTCCCATCTTGCTACGGCATTGACCGGGAATTCCGAGGAGGTAATGAATGACAAATGGACTCGTGTAAACGATGCCGTGAACGATAAAAATTTCTTCTGGCACAACGACTATAAAATCCCGAACGGTGTTCATGTGTACGGCCGTAGACATGCCCCTTTTGGACCGGATAATTATCCTTATGAAATTGAGAAAACAAGACAGATGACCGCTATTCGCGACACCGCCATTTGGTCTATCGCACAAGGAAAAAGATATGATGTTACGGCTGCCGATAAGAACACATTGACCTTACCACCTGTCCAGACCAACTATAAAATGGGAGATACCGAAGATCCCGCAGGATATTTGTATGGTGAAGAAGCACTAAATTCGTTAACTGTTCCTGATGGATACAAAGTAGAGCTGTTTGCGTCTGAAAGTGAATTCCCCGATTTAGCCAACCCGGCACAGCTCTCTTTTGACAATAAAGGTCGTTTGTGGGTGGCAACACTTCCCTCCTATCCGCATTACAAACCTGGTGATGCACGGCCCAATGACAAACTATTGATTCTAGAGGATACCAATAATGACGGGAAGGCGGATAAGCAAACGGTATTTGCGGACAATTTGCATTTGCCCATAGGTTTTGAATTTGCTCCCGAGGGTGTCTACGTTAGTCAAGGCACTAACCTGAAACTCTACTCGGATACCGATGGGGACGACAAAGCGGATACTGTTGAAATTATCCTAAGTGGCTTCGATGATCATGATACACACCATGCAATTTCCGCATTTTGTGCTGATCCATCCGGGGCGTTTTACATGGCAGAAGGTGTTTTTCTTCATACCAACGTTGAAACCCCTTACGGTCCCGTTAGGGCAACCAACGGGGGTTTTTATAGATACAACCCACAACGAAAAAAATTGGAGAGAACCGTACAGGTGAGCATTCCCAATCCATGGGGAATTGCCTTTGATGACTGGGGCCAAGACTTTTTTCTGCACACCTCCGGGCCCACTACAAATTGGATGATGCCGAGTACACTAAGATCAATTTACGGTATTGCATCGCCGCTTACGGAAGATTTAATTGAGGAAGCCCATCGGGTGAGACCTACTTCCGGTTTGGAATTCGTGTCCAGCCGACATTTTCCGGACGACGTCCAAGGAGATATGATCCTGGCGAATTCCATTGGCTTTTTAGGTATGAAACAACATCAGGTTATGGATGACGGAACTGGGTTTAAGACAAAACACCGACAGGATTTAATCGTAGGAAGCGATAAGAATTTTCGACCTGTGGATATGGAATTTGCCCCAGACGGATCATTATACGTCGTAGACTGGCACAATGTGCTAATCGGCCACATGCAGCACAATGCCCGGGACCCTTTGAGGGATCATGTCCACGGTAGGGTCTATAGAATCACCTATCCTGAAAGACCTTTGGTGGAACCTTCTAAGATCGATGGCGCAACAATTGATGAACTTTTGGATAACCTGAAATTACCGGAATACCGAACGCGGTATAGGACACGCAGGGAATTGAGAGCTAGAAACCCGGAGGAAGTTCTACAAAAATTAGAGGAGTGGGTTAAAAGTTTAGATACAACCGATGAAGATTACGAGCACCATCGTTTAGAAGCATTATGGGTAAGTTGGGGATTGAATAAAGTGGATTCCCAATTGCTAAAGGATGTGCTTCAATCTAAGGACTACAGAGCTAGAGCTGCGGCCGTTAGGGTGCTGAGGTATATGGGACACCAATTGGATAATTCCCTTGAACTATTAAAAACCGCGGCAGCCGATTCCCACGGTCGGGTAAGACTAGAAGCCATTAGCGCGGCATCGTGGTTGGAAAAAGAAAACGGCATGCAAGTCTTGGCCGTAGCTGGTAATCATCCTTTGGATAGGTGGATGGAAGCCTCGTATAATTTTGCGGAAACAAGGTTAACGGGCAACTTTTTAGAGGAAAGTGAAAACCAATTGATAGCTTCCCATTTAAAAGGTGAAGATTTAGAAGTGTTTTCAAAAGGTAAAAAGATTTATGAAACCGAAGGTTATTGTATAACCTGCCATCAAGAAAGCGGGTCCGGCCTACAAGCGGCGGGATATCCTACACTAGTAGACCAGGAATGGGTTACCGGAAGTGAGGGCAGGTTGATTAAACTTGTTCTAAACGGATTATATGGTCCCATGAGTGTCATGGGAAATCAATATGATGGCCAGGTTCCAATGATGCCTTTTAAGGATTTACTAAGCGATGAGGAAATCGCAGCGGTATTGACCTATGTAAGAAACGCTTTCGGTAATAAGGCATCCGTCATTACTCCTAAAAAGGTCAACGAAGTGCGGGAAGCTACGAAAAATAAGAAAGGCTTCTATACGCCAGATGAATTATTGCAACAACATCCTCTTGAATAATATATAACCATGAAAAATTTCAAAAGCTTCTTTCTACTTATTGTGCTCCCCTTTTTTATCCTTGGTTGCGCAGAAAAAAAAACCAAAGAAAAAAGCGAAGCTATGGAAAAAGAAAATATACCCCATGTCGTTTTTGTCACGGGAGACGAGGAGTACCGCTCCGAGGAATCCATGCCCATGTTGGCCAAACTTGTAAAAAGGGAACTCAATGCAAAAGTGACCGTTTGCTATGCTTTGGATTCCCTAGGAATAATCGACCCCAATAATACGGACCACATTGCTGGCTTGGAAGCCCTGGAAACGGCAGATTTAATGGTGATTTTCACAAGGTTCAGAACGCTCCCAAAAAACGAACGGGACTATATAGTGAACTACGTAGCATCCGAAAAACCCATTGTTGGCTTTAGGACCGCTACGCATGCTTTTAAATACGAAACCGATTCTAATTTAACCTATTGGAACAATGAATGGCCGGCAAAGGTGTTTGGTCAACAATGGATTACGCATCACGGACATTTTGATGACGGTAAGTTTCCCGTAACCGATATTACGGCGGTGCCCGCTCAGGAGACCAACCCGATTTTAAGAGGTTTCGAACCTTTTGAAGCCTACTCTTGGTTGTACCATGTGGATGGTGGGGATTGGAAACTACAAGGGGACAGCAAACCTTTATTGATGGGCCGTTCCACAAAATCTAAACATGAAATAGATGGGAATTTGGATAAGTTTCCCTTGGATAATCCGGTGGCTTGGACCAAAAGTTATACGGGCAACTCCGGTGAAAAAGCTAGGGTATTTTTCACCACCTTAGGACACCCTTACGATTTTAAATTACCCGTTGTGAGGAAGATTGCTTTAAACGGAATCTATTGGGCATTGGGCAAAGAAAAGGAAATACCAGAAAATGGTGCCAACGTGACCTTGGAAGATACATACGACCCGAACAACTCAGGTTTTGGAAGGCGTTACAAGCCCAATGTGAAACCGCAACCAATAGATTAGCACTTATTAAAAGTATCCCAATTACGATTCCACTGCTTCAAAAAATCCTATTTTTGAAAAAAATAGTCTTGCGCACCATAGTCTTTAAATTAGTCCTCTTCTTATTCTCCCTATCTATTTTTGGACAAGAAAAACCGGAGGAACCAAAACAGATAAACATTGTTTATGGTGCAAACTTCACCAAGAACGAAAAAGAGTATCCCGGTGCCTCAATTTTCAGTAAAGACGAAAAGCAAGTTCAATTTGAGCACCAAGGGGCCGATTTATGGTGTGACATTGCGATATATTTCCAGAAAGAGAACCGACTTGAGGCCATTGGAAATGTCATCCTAAAACAGGGTGATTCCGTCCAGATGACCAGTGAAAAGATTAACTATTTAGGCGATGTAAAACTGGCCAAAGCCTGGGGTAACGTGGTTCTCGAAAATTCCGAAATGACCCTTAAAACGGATACCTTGCGTTTAGATCGGGAAAAACAACAGGCATACTATCAGGACAACGGAACGGTAATAGACTCCGCCAATACGCTTACCAGTAAAATTGGTCGGTATTTTATGGAGCTGAAAAAATATCAATTTTTAGATAGTGTTCACATTAATAATCCGGAATACATTTTAGATTCCGAGCAACTAGATTATTATACCACCTCCAAGAATGCATATATGTACGGACCGTCAACCATTGTGGGAGACACGTATAAAATTTATTGTGAAAGAGGTTTTTATGATACCAAAGTAGAGAGCGGTTATGGCATCAAAAATACCAGAATAGACTACAACAATAGAATCGTTGAAGGAGACAGTGTTTATTTCAATAAAGCTAGGGAGTTCGC
>CAJQMW010000048.1 GCA_905479535.1 uncultured Maribacter sp.
AACGTGAAGCAGGGAAAATATGGATATGCGGAAATAAACCGACGTTTTGGAAATGTCTTAATGCCGGACATGGAGCTTGTTGATATTAAGGAGGCGCAGCGAAAACGAAGGATGAAAGGCCATTTTTCCGAACGTCTGTTAGAAGAGATTACGGAAAGCTTAGACGCTGAGGAGCAAGTTATTCTCTTTCAAAACAGAAGGGGCTATGCTCCAATTTTAGAGTGTTTAACTTGTGGGCACACGCCACAATGTCCAAATTGCGATGTTAGCTTAACCTATCATCAATACAGAAAACAACTAAGGTGTCATTATTGTGGCTACCATGCGGCATTACCGGAGGCTTGTCAGGCTTGTGGTAGTCCAGATTTGGACACCAAGGGTTTTGGGACCGAGCAGATAGAGGAGGAGGTAAGACAGTTTTTCCCGGAGGCAAAGGTAGGCCGAATGGATTTGGATACCACCCGTGGTAAGCATGCCTATGAAAAAATAATTACGGCTTTTGAGCAGCAAGAAATGGATATTTTAATAGGTACCCAAATGCTTACCAAAGGATTGGATTTTAGACACGTAAGTCTTGTTGGCGTTATGAATGCGGATGCACTCCTGAATTTTCCAGATTACAGGGCACATGAGCGCAGTTTTCAATTACTGACACAGGTTTCTGGAAGAGCGGGAAGGACCAAAAAAAGGGGTAAAGTTATTATACAAAGTTATAATCCATACCATCAAATTCTAAAACAAGTTACGAGTAGTGATTACGAGGCCATGTTTAAGGAACAGTTGTATGAACGAGAGCAATACAAGTATCCCCCAACTAATCGTATTATAAAGATTACGTTCAAGCATAAGAACTTCAACGTTCTCAACGAGGCCGCAGATTGGTTCTGCAGTGCCTTAAAGACAAATTTTGGAGGCACTGTGCTTGGGCCAGAGTACCCGCCAGTTGCAAGAATACGCAATCAATATTTGAAACATCTCTTAGTTAAAATTAGTAAAAAGGAGTCGTTGGCGGCTACCAAAAATAATATCCGGAGAATTGAAAAGTCTTTTAATGCAATTTCCATGTATAGAAGTGTCCGCGTTATCTACAACGTAGACCATATCTAAAAAAAGAAAAACCGCCGTAAAGGCGGTTTTCATATCAAGTAAAATTATATCATATGTTATACGTTGCTGAGTGCTTCGGCCAATTCCGTTTTTTTGTTTCTACTTAAAGGAATGGAACGTCCACTAACTTCAACATTCTTACTGTTGAATTTTTCAACTTTTTCCAAGTTGACGATATAGGATTTGTGGATTCTAAGAAACTTGTCTTCCGGCAATTGTTTTTCGAAAGACTTCATTGTTGATAAGATTACAATGTTAGCTTCATCGGTAACCAATTTTATATAGTCACCAAGGGCTTCTATCCACTTGATATCGTTTAGGATAACTTTTCTTTTCTTTAGATTGCTTTTCACGAAGATATGTTCCTCGTCTTCGGCAACCCGGTTCATTTGCTCGTATTTTGCAACGGCTCTTTTAACAGAGGCATCAAAGCGTGCCATGGTAATCGGTTTATGTAAATAATCCGTTACATCATAGTCAAAAGCTTTAAGGGCATAATCGGGTTTTCCGGTAATCAAAATTACCTGAGGGCTGTTATCTAGGGACTCGAGTAAGTCAAATCCTGTGATAATAGGCATCTCAACATCGAGAAAGATAAGATCGATCTCGTTGTTCTTGATTCCGTTCTTAGCTTCGATAGCATTGCTGTATTCCGCTACCATGGCCAAGTTGGGATGGTTGTTTACCAACTTTGCGACGGCCATCCTTTGCATGGATGAATCATCAACGATAATACTTCGTAATTTCATAGGGCTGATTTGTGGGGTTAAATCATCGACAAATAACCGAAAAAACACGCTTAACTGCAACAAAAGATGTAAACAATGTAGTGTTGATCGTGTAATTGTCGACGAACATGGGTTTTAAGATTTGGTTTAAATTTTTAATCTTGTTCCTTCCTATAACGAAGAATTTCTGCATTTCTTATAATTATTTTAAAATAATAGCTATTTTTGCACTCCTTAAAACAAAATATAATATGAACCATTACGAAACTGTTTTCATCTTGAATCCCGTTCTATCTGATGTTCAGATAGAGGAAACAGTTAAGAAATTTGAAGATTTCTTAATTAAGAATGGAGCCAAAATGGTAGCCAGAGAGAATTGGGGCCTAAAGAAATTGGCTTATCCCATCCAAAACAAGAAAAGTGGCTTTTACCACTTGTTCGAATTCACTAACTCCGGAGAGGTTGTTTTGCCCTACGAACAGGAGTTCAGAAGAGATGAGCGTGTAATGCGCTTTTTGACCGTTAAATTGGACAAACATGCAATTGCATGGGCAGAGAAGAGAAGAACAAGAAACAAAACCGCTAAAGCTTAAGAATTATGGCAACATTACAGCAACAAGCAAAAGGTAAAAAGGATGGGGAGATCAGGTATCTTACCCCGTTGAACATTGAAACCAACACAAAGAAGAAATATTGTAGGTTTAAAAAGTCCGGCATTAAGTATGTGGACTATAAGGACCCTGATTTTTTAATGAAGTTGGTGAACGAACAGGGTAAATTATTGCCTAGAAGGCTTACCGGTACTTCATTAAAGTATCAAAGGAAAGTGGCTCAGGCCGTAAAAAGGGCTCGTCATTTGGCTTTAATGCCATACGTTGGTGATTTATTAAAATAAAAGAAAAGAATCATGGAGCTTATATTAAAGAAAGACGTAGAGAACTTAGGTTTTAAAGACGATGTGGTAAACGTTAAAAACGGATATGGTAGAAACTACCTTATTCCTAATGGTTTGGCCGCTATGGCCACAGTATCGGCTAAAAAGGTGTTGGCCGAGAACCTAAAGCAAAGGGCACATAAAGAAAATAAAATTGTAGATGCTGCCAATAAGACTGCCGATGCATTGAAGGATTTGGAGTTGAAGATTGCTGCAAAGACTGGAGCTGGCGATAAGTTGTTCGGTTCTGTTACTACGATTGATCTGGCTGCCGCCTTGGAAAAAGAAGGGCACTCGATTGAGAAGAAATTCATCAACATACAAGGTGGTTCCGTAAAAAGAACCGGACCCTATAATGCACAGATACGTTTGCACAGGGATGTGGTGGTAGATTTTCCTTTTGAGGTAATCGCAGAGCAAAAATAATCAGTACAGAAAATAAATTTATAGACCTTTCAGTTTTCTGGAGGGTCTATTTTTTTGATGTCCTATGAAATATACGAGACTTACGAAAGAGCAATTGGAAGAACTTCATCCGGAGTTTATTAATTTTTTAGCGACACAATCCATTACCAGTGATGAATGGTCAAAAATGAAGATTGAAACTCCAGAAGTGGCGGAAGATGAACTGGATGTGTTCAGTGACTTGATTTGGGAGGGGGTTTTGAGCAAAGTTGCTTATTTGGAAAATATTTCAGCGC
>CAJQMW010000049.1 GCA_905479535.1 uncultured Maribacter sp.
CCTCCATGAAAAGGAGGGTTTTGGAGGCATCGAGCGGATTCGAACCGCTGTACAAGCTTTTGCAGAGCTGCGCCTAGCCACTCGGCCACGATGCCATTTTATCGACGTCAAAAATAAGCATTAATTTAGTCCTAGGAGGAATTGTGGGTTAAGAATAAATATCCCTTTTTTGATTTTTAGAGAATTTCTAAAAGGTATTTAGAGGCATCGGGTGGATTCGAACCACCATAAAGATCCTTTGCGGGGAACTCGTCTATCCATTTCGACCACAATGCCATTTTTGTACGGCAAAGATAAAACGATACTTAAACCTAACAAAATTAGATTAGTTTATCCTCTTAGATTTTAGACGAACTGTAACTTTTTCCACATCACCGCCAATGGGAGGATTTACTTTGGAAACCGATACCATGGTCTTTTGCACAAGACTTAATTCCTTCAAAATACGGTCTATTATGCGTTTTGTAACGTGCTCTAAAAGTTTTGAGGGGGTCGCCATTTCTTCTTTGACGATTTTATTAATACGCACGTAGTCTACGGTATCCGACAATTTATCTGAAGTAGAAGCCTTTGTAAGGTTACCCTTGACAGTGACGTTCACGGAGTAGTAGCTTCCTATGCTCGTTTCTTCATTAAGGCAACCATGATAAGCGTAAATTCTAATGTTTTCAACCCGGACTGTTCCCATTTTCCTTCAAAAGTTTGGGCAAACTTAAAATAAAGAAATGGGATTTTAGTACGTACACCTACAATTACTGATTCCTTGGAACAGGTCAACACCCAAGGTCACCACGTGCGTACCGGAACTATAGCCTAAAATCTCGTTAAGTATAATCTGATAGGAATACCCAAAGTAAAAGTTACTTTTCTTAAGGCCGGCTATTGGGGCTATGTACAAGGGATCACCGATCTGGTCGTTCAAAAAACGATAGGTTACGCCCGCATAGTAGTAATCCTCAAAATCGTACCACCTGAACTTAACGTTCAAATCCGTAACGGATCGGCCATCACTTTCAAAGAGTTGAAAGAAGATTGACGGTTCTATCTCTAGGTTACTGCTCTTATTTTTCGTGTACCTGTATCCCGTATACAAATAATAGTTCCTAAGCCTGTTGGGTTCGAATATAGGGTTGAACGCGGAAAGGTCCTTGTCCAATAAGTTGGATGCATTGGCACTTACGTAGAATTTATCATACCTGTACAGCATCCCCACATCAAAGTTGTGGTTCGTAGTCGCCCTGTCGTCTGTTACGCTGGGATCAAGTGCGTCAAAATTCTCAATGTCTATACGAAACTGGTTGAAGTTGTACGAGATACCAAAAGATAAAAACTCATCATCATATCTATCAAGGGTCAGGTGGTGCGCGAAGGAAACCCTTGCCCCCCTTTGTTTCGTCTCGCCGTTACTGTCATTGTAAAGCAAAGCTCCGATACCCGATTTTTCCCCAATACGCATATCCGCGGCCAAGGACTGTGTGTCCGGCGCATCCTTTATTCCTACCCATTGTGTAAGCCCGTTTATCCTGATCTTCACATGGTCTCCAATACCGGCATAGGTCGGCGACATTACAAAAGGGTTGTCCGCAAGGTATTGCGAGAGCTGCGGAATGGTTAGCTCCTGACCTCTTAGGGCGAAGGCACTTATCAAAAGAGCCAAGGTCAATAGTCTATTACGCATAATTTTAGGTTAAGTTCTTATCTGTACAGTGTAAAATGCCCCACGAATTCACGATCGTCCTCAGCTCCGTTCAACTGGATAACATGCCAGTAGTCTCCCGTAGGCAGTTCGTTGCCGGCATATTTACCGTCCCAGCCCCGTGAATCATAGGATTGTTCTGATACCACTCTACCATAACGATCATAAATCTTTATTAGTATTTCCGGGAACTGTTCCATGTTCCTCGGTATCCAGAAATCGTTCTGTCCGTCACCATCAGGGGTAAAGAAATTAGGGATTTCTATATCAATGAACTCCATAAAAATGCTAGCTACAGCTTCACAACCATTCTCGTCTACTACGATTACTTCGTACGTATCCGTTCTGGTAATGTAGAAGGTATTATCATCCTCGTTATCTCTACCATCGAAGTAGAACGTATATCCTTCTCTACCACCTTCTGCAAGCGCAGTTATCTCGTTAAGATTTCTCTGCTCTAACATCAGTATCAGTGGCTCAAAACCTTCAATTGTGAAGTCTACGGTCTGTACACATCCATTAGCATGGGCAATTGCAATAAAATGATTGCCAGGGGTTATATTTCTGAAATCCGGGTTTAACTGCATAGCTGCCGAATCCGTGGAATCCAGTGCGTACAAGACATCCCCAATAACTGATGGGTCTTCCAAGGTAATGTTCACGTAATTATCGGGCGTGTCTCCAGAACATTCATATACCGGTTCCACAACGGCATTGAGGTTAACCCCCGCTTCAACATCTACCACAACATTGGTCTCACAGCCGTTGGCATCCCTTACAAAGATTAGGTAGTTGCCTGCTGCCATATCCATAAAGTCTATCCTGTCCTGTACAAAATCCGTATCATCATTGGAATTTAAAGCTGTACTATACGGAGCTGTACCTCCAGTAACAGTCAAACTAATGGTGCCATCTTGACTGTCCATACAAATCTCTGGGGTAGCTATTGCGCTCATGTTTAGCATTAAAGGTTCTGTTATGGTATAAGTCAAGTATTCAAAACATCCATTCTGATCTTGGGCAATAACGGTATAATCTCCAGGCGCCAAATCCGTGAACGTATTAATGGTGTCAAACTGATTTAGATTCGGGGAAATCGCATATTGATATCCACCTGCACCACCGGATAAGGTTACGGTAATGCTACCGTTCTGTTCTGCTGCACAAGTAATGTTCACAATGTCTTCCGTATAGCTTAATGGAATAGGCTCCAGTATAACTACCTCTTCCGGTATAGTTACACAATCTTCACTTGTTACCGACACATAATAGGTGCCCGCTGTCAAATTCCTAAATTCACCTATTGGTTGTGGCCCGGCAATTCTAGATGCCACCGATAGCGATACATCCGTAAAGAGTTCGTATTGATAGTTTCCGAGCCCACCATCGGCTTCAGCATATATTATTGCGGTACTTTCTCCTGTACAATTGATAAATGCCGTACTGTTATCCACGACCAATGTCAATGGAACAATGGGGTCTTCCGTAATCGCATTGGAAACTACAGCTTCACATCCGTTTACCGCATCCCTCACAAAATACTGATACGTTCCGGCTGGGAAAGTTCCAGTGGCAGGCAATCCTAACGGATTACTTGTCATAGGCATAAAGGTCACGTTGTCGGTACTATACTCATACGTACCGCCGCCACCCGTAGCCGACAACTCAAATTCCACACCGGTGGCACAGGTCAATGGATCCGTTCTAATTAGCAGGGCCTCAACCAAGGTCGGTTCCCTAACCTCTACGGTATTGGTCGTTACATCACAGTTCCAACCATCCGATACAGTAATACTGTAGATGCCTGCGCCAAGATCATTAAAGTCTGGGCTTAGCTGTTGGCCGGTCGTTGCCGTAATTGTCGTTCCTGCCGTATCATAATAGTTTAACTGGTATTCATACGAACCACTTCCTCCACCAGTGACATTTGCTGTAACCGTTGCTCCATTATCTCCATAACAAGCTAAATCGGTCACTAGAGGGGTCGCATCGGCTACAATCGGGGTTGCCGGGTTTAATACTTCGGTATCGTTGTAAACACAACCGGAAGCATCGGTAATAGTAATGTCAAAATTACCCGCTGAAAGTCCGCTGAAAGATATCGCCTGTACATCAGTAGCTGTATACGCTGGCTGACCTGTGGTGGTATTAACCATTACGATATCATATGGGGCGTAACCACCACTAGGGTCAATCAGTATTTCGCCTTGGTCATTTGTACATGTAGCTTCTGCCAACACATCAACTAGTGCCGTTAAAGGCATATCCGGTGATATAATTGTAACCGTGTTCGAGTCCTCTGAACAGAAAGGGGCCAAGGTTTCCGTAATACGCACGTAATAGTTTCCACCAGACATACCCGATATTACAAAGTTGCTAGCTGGCGCAACCCCCGATCCCATTATTGTTGTGGGCGAACCATTTTGATTATATACTACATAATTAAATCCGCCAGTATATCCAGAAACATCAATCGTTATCTCTCCCGTACTATCCCCAAAACAGGTCACCGGTGTAGCGTTCTGTGCCACGACCTGGATAAGGTCGTAGGGATCCACGGTATAGGTGGCCTCCACGAAGCATCCCGTGGCGTCATCGGTGACCCTGAAGGTATAGCTGCCCACGGCAGCAAGGTCGTAGGTCGCCGTTGTACCCGCCGCAGATGTTTGGTTACCGTTAGGATTGCCCAAAGGCAACAGTTCATAGGTATAGGTGTTGGCAGGGGCTCCGTCATCGGTAACGTTGATCGCGATCCGCTCATCGTTGGTACAGGTAATATCGGTGATCTCCGCTATATTGACGGTGAACACGTTGATGGGTTCGACCGTAACCGTAGTTTGATCGGTACACCCATTGGCATCACGGATATAGACGGTGATGTTCTGTGTCGTCTGGTCATCGACAATATCGAAGGTGTTGTCCGTTGAGAAGTTCGCGTTATCGATACTATAGAAGTATGGCGCAGTACCATCCGTACCTACGGCCGTAATCTCGGCGGTGGCCACGGTGTTGCTACTGCACACGAAGGCGGTAGTAACAGAAGCCGTCACGTCAACAGGATCAGGCTCCGTGATCACCACGGTTT
>CAJQMW010000050.1 GCA_905479535.1 uncultured Maribacter sp.
GGTACGGTTCGTGAACCGGCGACGGAAACCACCTCCGGCAATGTCTTAAATTCACTTTTAACGGTCTCCATATTGCCCAAAACCTCTCCGTCCCAATTAAAATCAATGACCAATTGTTGCTCCCGATCAAAGCCTAAATTCTTATCCAACATAAAACCTAACTGGAAGTATACAATCACGGTACTCGCTATTAAGGCGATGGAAAGACTAAATTGAAATATGACCAACCCCTTTCTAAGTCTGTTTCCGTTTGGCGACGTCCTGAAAACACCCTTCAATACGCTGGATGGTCTAAAGCCGGACAATACAAAGGCAGGATAACTTCCTGACAAAAGACCTAATATCAAAGCTGTAATCGCATATATGGAAAGTGTAGTATTATTAAAAATTTCACCTGTCAAAAATGGTTTCCCAGTAATTTCCCGCATCCCGGGAAGAAAAAGCATGACCAGTCCCAAACCTAATAAAGATGCCAAAAGCACCATAATCATAGATTCTCCCAGAAACTGATATACCAATCCTTTCTTGTTCGCTCCTATTACCTTTCTAATACCTACTTCCTTAGCCCTTTCCAAGGAACGGGCCGTAGCCAAGTTCATAAAATTGATGCTTGCAATAATGAGGATAAACAAACCAATTATGGCGAAAATGTAGATATTGGAAAGGCTACCCGTAATTCCAGGTTGTCTCGCTGCGTCCGATTGTAAATACACCTCACTTAGCGGTTCAAAGGAAAGGTTATAATAATATTCCGCATCCTCCTCCGTACGGTTCCTTTCTAAAAAAGCTGGCATTTTGGCTTGAAAAGCGGCTTGATCAAAATTTTCATCGACCAAAAAATAAGTGTAAAAATCTACGTATCCCCACCAATCAAAAATTTCTGATCTGGTCTGGTAAAAGGAACTCATGGACATGAGCACATCGAAGGTAAAATGTGAATTAGAAGGCACATCCTTCATTACCCCAGTTACCGTGTAAATACCATCATCGGCCCTACCGCCAACACCGTCTATGGTTTTACCCATGGGATCCTCGTTACCAAAATATTTTTTGGCCGTACTTTCCGTCAGTACTATGGAATATGGAGCTTCCAAAGCGGTTTTTGGGTTTCCGGACACCAAAGGCCACGTAAATACCTCAAAAGCACTAGGATCCATGTAAAAGCAATTCCCTTCTTGAAAAGAACGGTTATTATATTCCAATAAAATATCCGAACGGCCTGAAAACTGAACCTTCTCTATAACCTCTGGGAAATCGGCTTTTAATGCTGGCCCCACCGGAGCATTTCCCCAAATCCATCTATCTTCTGTATTATCAGGACTACTATGGTGTACCACCCTATAAATTCTATCTCCTTTTTCGTGATAGCTATCATAGGAAAGTTCGTTCTTTATAAAAATGGCAATCAATAAAAAACAGGTCATGCCAATGGCCAGACCACCGATATTAATTGCTGAATAACCTTTGTTTTTTAAAAGGTTTCTCCACGCTATTTTGATATAATTTTTAAACATGGTTCTCGTTTTTCTTGTGCTGAATTCATTTCAGCAGCTGATGATTAATGAATTATTCCGTGCGTAAGCTTTTCACCGGATTGGCCCTTGCAGCACTGATAGCTTTGAAACCCATGGTTATCAAGGCTATCCCTAAAGCCAAGGCTCCCGAAAAAATAAATACCCACCACGGCAAATCAATTTTATACGCAAAGTCTTGCAACCATTTATTCATAAAATACCATGCGAACGGCGATGCTATGAGCAACGCTAAGACTATAACCCTTACAAAATCAATAGCAAGTAGCTTTACAATTTCAGAAACACTCGCTCCCAAAACTTTTCTAATTCCTATTTCCTTTGTTTTCTGTTCTGCCGTAAATGCTATCAAACCAAGCAAACCTAGACAGGCTATAAAAATGGTCAGGAATGAGAACACCCCGAACAAGCTTGCCTGTCTTTGATCCGATATGTAGGCGGCGTTTAAATCATCGTCTAAAAAAGAATATTCAAAGGGAGTATTTGGTTGATAATTCTCCCATTTTCTCTGGACAGTTTCAATAATTTCATTTGTGTTCTTAGCGTCAATTTTTAGGGTGAGGTAAGAAACACCCGTATCATAACTTTTTGAGGCATTTGAAAATAAGGCGAATGGGGGAATGTGACTATGAAGCGATTCTAAATTGAAATCCTTTAAAACACCTATCACCTTGTACGATTCCATATTCCCACCCGGATAGCGAATCATACTTCCTAAAGGGTTTTCCCAACCAATTTGTTTGGCAGCGGATTCATTGATTATGACCGATAACGAGTCATTGAACTTTTCATCAAAGCCTCTTCCTTCCCTTAACTTCAAGTCCATAGTTGGAATGAAATACTCATCTACTTGGTACGATTGAAGCGCAATATCTTTTGCTATACTTTCATTTTCGGTAAAAGTTTCCGGTACATAGAAGTCTCCAAAACTTCCTTTTGTAAGCATACCTGATGAAATGGTCGCACTTTTAA
>CAJQMW010000051.1 GCA_905479535.1 uncultured Maribacter sp.
TTCCGAAAATTAGCGTAATCGTAAGCACCTATAATGCCGAGGAATGGCTGAGAAAAGTCCTTTGGGGTTTTAATTGCCAGACTTATAAAGATTTTGAGGTCGTTATAGCAGATGATGGCTCAGAATTGGAAACCAAGGAAAAAATTGATGAATTGAGGAGCCAGCTTGCCTTTAAAATAAAACATGTGTGGCAAGAAGATAATGGATTTCAAAAATGTAGAATACTTAATAAGGCTATTGTTGCCTGTTCCACGGACTATATTATCATGACCGATGGGGATTGTATCCCAAGGGAGGATTTCGTACAAGTTCATTATATCAATAAAGAACCGGCTACTTTTATTTCCGGTGGGTACTATATGTTGCCCATGAACATTTCATTGGCAATTACCAAGGAGGATATAGAAAAACAAAATTGTTTTAATATACAGTGGTTAAAAGAAAAAGGTCTTCCACAGACCTTCAAAAATAACAAGCTTACCGCCAACGGTATTATTTCTAAGTTATTGAATTGGGTTACACCAACTAATGCCAGTTGGAACGGTCACAACTCATCCGGTTGGAAAAAGGATATCCTAAACGTCAACGGTTTTGATGAACGCATGCAGTATGGGGGAGAAGATCGTGAAATGGGGGAGCGACTTAAAAATTTTGGAGTAAAATCTAAACAATTACGTTATAGCGCAGTTTGCATTCATTTAGATCACGATAGAAGTTATAGAACTCCTGAAGCAATCGCCAAAAACATGGTCATACGTAAAGAAGTAAGACAAAAAAAAAGTGTTTGGACCTATTACGGCATTACCAAGTAATAGGCGAGCTGATTTTTCTTTTCTAGGCGTTTAAGTTCCCTAAACCTTTCCAAGACCCCTAGGGCATTTAAATAGCAGATGATGAAACCTTTCTTGCCGTCCAGTATTCCTAGTCTAAGAATATAATGGTTGAAAAATTTCCATGAAGGTTTGAAAACCAACGCAAAGTAATTGAATCCTTTTTCCTTGAAAAAATCTTCCTTGGCTTTCAAACGGCCGTACTTAAGCATTTTTGATTTGTAATCTTCAAAATTTTTGTAACAATAATGGGTGAGTTTCTCTTTTAAAATTCCAGATGAACCATCTACATTTAATGTCTCATGTACTATTTTCTTATCTGAAAATTCGACCTTACTTTTTCTAAAAAGCCTATAATTTTTATCAGTTTGCCAACCGCTGAACTTCAATTTTTCATTTTGAAACATAAATTGGCGGTAAAACCAAAAGGCGGCTATATCCGTCCCTTCTTCTACAGTGTTTACTATTTCATTTTTTAAGGCTGTAGAGACAATCTCATCGGCATCCAAGAACAAAATCCAATCATTCTTGGAATTCTTTAAAGCGAAGGATTTTTGTGCCGTAAAGTTCTCAAAGGGATTTTGAATGACCCTTACTTTGGGATGATTTAATAGATACTCATAAGTACCGTCCGTGCTAAAGGAATCCACGACCAAGATTTCATCGGCAAAGGATACAGATTCCAGGCACTTTTCAATATAACCTATTTCATTGTAGGTTATGATTAGGGCACTTATTTTATCTTTTGTACTATCCATGGTAATTTAACTAAGTAGGTTGTCTTAAACAGAGTAACAAAGTTATAACTAAAAAAAAACCTAAAAATTATATTTTACCTAAAATTCCTACAAATTTATGCAGAGACATCATATTCCCTAAGGGCATCGTTCAGAGATGTTTTCTTATTGGTACTTTCCTTTCTTGTACCTATGATCAATGCACATGGCACTTGAAAATCCCCTGCAGGAAATTTCTTAGTATAACTCCCTGGTATAACAACGGAACGGGCGGGAACCCTACTTTTTGTTTCTACGGGGCTTGAACCGGTAACATCAATAATTTTTGTTGAGGCGGTTAAAACAACGTTTGCCCCCAACACGGCCTCCTTTTCTACCCTAACACCTTCTACTACGATACATCTAGAACCTATGAATGCATTATCCTCAATGATTACCGGAGCGGCCTGTAGCGGCTCTAGAACCCCTCCAATACCTACCCCACCACTAAGGTGGACATTCTTTCCGATCTGCGCGCAACTTCCAACCGTAGCCCAAGTATCCACCATAGTTCCTTCATCTTCATAGGCACCAATATTTACGTAGCTGGGCATAAGGATCGTGCCGGGGGAGATATAAGCTCCATGTCTAGCGACGGCGTTGGGCACGACCCTAATCCCCTTTTCGGCGTAACCTCTTTTTAAGGGCATTTTATCATGATATTCAAAGATTCCCGCCTCCAAGGTTTCCATTTTCTGAATAGGGAAATAGAGTACTACACCTTTTTTTACCCACTCATTTATTTGCCACCCGTCATCGGTAGGCTCCGCGCATCGTAGCTTACCGGCATCGATCAAGTCAATGACTTCCCGTATGGCATCCTGAGTTTCCGTTTCTTTCAATAAGGCTCTTTCTTCCCAAGCTTTTTCTATTATTCCCTTTAAATCGTTCATGTGTCCTCAATATTTCGGTCAAAGATAAGTTGAAGAAAAGTAATTCTCTAAGCATAAACCAGCATATAACAAATTATCCTTTATTTTTGCTAAAAATTTAGAGTGGGGAGGATTCTGGCAATAGATTATGGGGCAAAACGCACGGGAATTGCGGTTACAGATGAGTTACAGCTGATCGCTTCCGGTTTAACCACCGTATCCACGCCCGAAATCTTGGATTTTTTAACCGGTTATTTAAAGGAAGAAAAGGTGTCTGCCATAGTAGTTGGGGAGCCCAAACAAATGGACAACACACCTTCTGAGTCGGAAATCTTAATAAAGCCTTTTCTGAAAAAAATTTCGAAGCTTTTTCCAGAGGTTGAAGTTCTTAGGCAGGATGAGCGTTTTACCTCCAAAATGGCTTTACAAACGATGCTGGATTCAGGTTTAAAGAAAAAACAACGAAGAAACAAAGCCTTGGTAGATGAGATTAGCGCAACAATTATTCTTCAATCTTTTATGGAAAGGGCTTAACGCATTATGTTTATAAGACCAGAAATTTTTATTAAACGAAAAGTCCGACAGTTTTTTGATTCGTATTATCAAAAAAAAGAACGGGCGGGTTTAAAGAATAAGAACTTTGTGCTGATTAGTAGAAATTGCTGGGGAGGACAGGCTTACCAGTGGTTAGGAATACCGTATAACACACCTTTTGTTGGTTTGTTCTTATTTGGGCCCTGTTACATGAAATTGCTCAGGGACTTTGATAACTATATGCAAATGGAACTGGATTTTTGTGATATTTCCAAGTATCCGGAGGCTTATAGCGATTATCCCATTGGGCTTTTGGGCGATGTGGAGATTCATTTTCAACATTACGAGAATAAACAAGAGGCGAACGAAAAATGGGTCAGAAGGAAAAATAGGATGCTGGCTCACACGAATAAGGACGATTATTTCTTTACTATCTGTGATAGGCGAAGAGTTTCCCCGGAGGATATCCAAAAGTTCCATCAAATGAATTTTAAGAATAAACTTTCTTTCTCTTTTGATAGTATTCCTGGGCTTTCCAACCAAGAGCATATTAAATTTATAAAGGACCCGAAAAAGAAAAAAGGAACTCCGCCCAACGGAAAGAAAAGATTTAAACTTACATTTTTGTATTTTGACCTGGTCCAATGGTTCAATTCCGGAAATGTAGTTAGAACAAGATTTAAAGAATA
>CAJQMW010000052.1 GCA_905479535.1 uncultured Maribacter sp.
CCAAAATCGGCCATTCGAAAATTGGAGGATTCTCCAATAATAGACGAAGTCGTGTGTTTGATGACCCCGTCCAATTTTAAGGCTGTTGGTCAATTTTATACTGATTTTGATCAAGTTTCCGACGAGGAAGCCATTGCGCTCTTGGAAGAATTCAACCCTTGATAATAGGCAAACCGGCTACGTTTACCAGTGGGTTCAACGACCTGTCTCCAAGAATATCATCCAGTAGTGCTTCGTTGGCGAATATACGGGCAGGCACTCTCATATCCTCCCTAAAGGATTTGGGAATTTCCCAGAGAAAATCCGCTACTTTTATGATAAGTGATCTTTCCACTTTTCGCACTATAGGTCAAGAATGATGTTGGTCTCCCAAATATTGTTCTCGTTTTTCCTTACATGGGCTTCATGGTATGTGACCCCTTTAATCATTGGGATTCCCCGAGGCCCTGCCCCGAGGCAGTTCATTTTCCTTGTCAAATTTATTGAACCAAACCCCGTAGAGCTGGGCGTCGATTTTGCTTTCTGTGATTTCGGAGAAATAAGTATGACAAAAAAAGTAGTTTTTGCACATAGGGTAGGGACAATACGTTAGATAAAAAAATCAACAAACAAACAAACAAACAAACAAGTGCTATCGGTAGATTTCGTTTGTACCTTCATAGAACAGTCATAATGGCCAACGGTATCACAACCGCCTTCTTTCAGGATATTGCCCATGGCCTTAAGACTGTTCACAAAAGGTTCCTACAGGGTATTTCCCTATACATTTATTTCTACGTCGGAGGTGTGTTCTACAAAATCGTTCATCGTTTAATAGCTTTTACGGTAACAAAGGAACCCTTTCCGAAGCCCGGTTGCGGTGTCTGGATTTCCTTTATTTCTATTATATTACCAAAAAGGGTTTGATTGTACTGGAAATCTTTGAAACCCCATTGTTTCAAAATTTTGGCTACATACGGCACCGAATAAAATGCGGCCTTCTTGTAAAATGTACTTCTGTGGCGGCGATCCATGTAGGCTTTGGCTATTTGCCGTTCCTTATCTAAAAAACCTATGATAACGGCTCCATTTGATTTAAGTACCCGATGCGCCTCACGTATGGCCAGCTTTAGGTTTTCTAAATGACAAACGGTTACGAACAACACAAAATCGAACTGTAATGCGGAATAGGGCAAACGCTCCGCAGTGCCTTCCATGATCTCTATACCCCGCTTTCTAGCTATCTTGGCCATTTCTACGGAAGGTTCCACACCCTCCTTTATTCCCAAGGGTTCAGCAAATCTACCGGTGCCAAGACCAACTTCAATGCCCCTAATGTTCTGCGGCAATTCCAGCAATTGTTCTTGGATTGCCAGAATTTCCGATTGGTAAACTTCAGGATAATCGTCGTACCATTTTTCATAGTCCGCTACGTGTGTTTCAAATGTTCCTTTATGTGCCATGTGCTATCTTTTATCCGAAAATGAATAAAATACATAGTATGCACAATGACGCAGATCAGTCTTCCAAACCTTTAAGAGCTAAGTGATTTAAATCATTTCACAGGTAGCAGAAGGGTCATTCCTTTGTTGTAATAATCACCGGTTGTAGTTGATAAAATGAATCCGAAATGAAACATCTTTATACTATCATCCTCACCGCAGTTCTCTTAACTTCCTGTGTAAGTCAAAATAAATATACCCAGGTGCTGAACGACCAGAACAAGTATATCAAAGATCTTACGACTTCCATGCAGCGCAAAGATTCCATCAATTTAGTGTTGGTCATGAACCTTAAGCGTTCTTTGGATGATTTTGACGATGAGGACATCAACATTGAAGTAAAAAAAGCAGTGGTCTACTTCTCCATTTCCGATAAGATGTTGTTCCGTTCCGGTAGTTATCAAATCAGTAACCAAGCTGATGAGGTAATCGGCAAGATTGCCCAAGCTAGATCAGTTCTTTGAACTGCTGAAACCTCCGGTAATCGCCCTCGGAAGATAATTGCAGCCATTGTCAAAGAGGGCATCCTGAATAATGGCGTATGGGCAGAAATGTTCGTAAACACATCAAATGAAAAACATAGTACTACTTATTGGTCTCTTTGTGTCTACTTTAGGCTTCGCACAAAAAATTAGCAAACTTTATGAAGAGACACATAAATCTGTAGTACTGATTAGAACAGTGCGGTTTGAGGTCATGGGGGCGACAAACGTAAAGTCCATGTTTAGCAGTGAAGGTGTGGGTTCCGGATTTGTTATATCCAAGGAAGGGGAAATCATCACGGCCGCCCATGTAGTACATACGGCCGATTATCTAACGGTCGTCTTTTCAGATGGGGAGGAAGTACCCGCCAAAGTGGCCTGTTCCTATCCTTTTTCCGACCTGGCCGTAATTAAGCTAAGCAAGCCAAAAAGTACGCCGATGACCGTAGTGAAAATAGGCGATTCCGATAAAGTGAAAATCGGTGATCAAATTTTTGTAATAGGCGCACCCTACGGTCTGGAACGTTCCCTTTCGGTAGGCTATATTAGTGGAAGATACGGAGGAAAAAAACATGGTAATGATCTTATTCCCGAACTTTTTCAGACCGATGCCCCTATCAACGAGGGCAGTTCAGGTTCGCCCATGTTCAATATGAAAGGAGAGGTCGTAGGTATCGTAAGTTTTATACTGGGTTATTCGAAAGGATTTCAGGCACTCACCTTTACTGCCACTTCCAATAGTGCCCGACATTTATTGAATGGGCGGCATGGCGTTTGGACGGGTATCGATATTTATGTAGTCTCCGGGTTTTTGGCCGAAATAATGAACTTGCCGCAACGCAGTGGTTTGTTGGTACAAAACGTAGCGGCAAATTCTTTGGGCGAGCGTATAGGGCTTCGGGGCGGTTTCCAAACAATAACCCTTGAAGGGAAAGAAATATTGGTCGGGGGTGACATCATCTTGGCCATAGCGGATATTGCATTTACCAGTGAGGATAATCTGGTCAAGGCTTGGCAAAATATGCAAGCACTAAAAAAAGGCGATTCCCTTACATTTAGGATTTTGAGAAAAGGGAAGGTCATGCAATTACGTGGTATCATTCCTTAAATCATAAAAAAATAAAAAATAGTACAAAACTGATCTAGGTCATTTTCTAGAGCAACAACAAGTTATATTTTAGCACCATAGTTAAAAGCAGAACAGTTCTTTGAAAAAATAAGTGAATTTTCACATCCTTTTATATCCTATAGGATATAGATGTTCATAAGTACAGAAACGATCAAGAAATCTCTTTAAACCATTTGAATTGCGAACGGATCTAGCGATAGTTCCCAATAGGGATCAGTATAAGCGGTCATTGAGAAGTATTGAAAGTTTCTTGGAAACCGGGACATTTCGGTGTTCCGGTTTCTTTTTAAAAAGCATCCATATATGACGAGTTAGGCTTCTAAGCAGTAATGCCTTAGCGGCCATAAAATGGTATCGAACAACATCTTACTGAAAAACCAAGTTAATACGTAGCTAGACGTTTCCAATTTGGTGTGCATTCAAAAACGAGAATAGTTAGATGCCATAAAAGGACTGGAATACGAGAGTATGCCAGTCCTTTTTAAAAAACTTAAGGAAAGGTTTTTAATGTTGCAAGGCACTAAAGGCCAGAAAGGTTCGAGTTGTTTTAAACCAAGGTCGCCCCTATATCATTTTAGTGGTAAAATGATTTAAGGATAGATCGGAAGTAAGGAATGAAACGAACATTTCAAAAGGAAACAGGAGACCTATGGCCTCCTGTTTCTGTTTTAAGAAACCTACATATTTTTTAGTTGTTCAATCTTCAGCTGTTTTGTTGAACTTGGGAAAACCGGAAACAAGTACCGGAAAGCTATCCTTGGGCGTTTTAAAAGAATTTGTGGATAGTTTGAATTATTCAAACCTAATTTTTGAACACATCGATACCGAGTGGAAATATGCGCCCGAATTCGGTACATGAAGAATCGAACAGTAGGCGTTTTTGCCAAATGCGCTCGAATTCGCCTTTCGTGGGGCTAATCAAAATCTGGGTTTCTTTGTTGTCTCTTTTTGCCAAGGTACGGATCGGGGTAATGGAGTCAAGTTGTGAAATATCCCCGCGCAGAT
>CAJQMW010000053.1 GCA_905479535.1 uncultured Maribacter sp.
GTTAAGGGAATGCTCCAACACAGTCGTAGCAGTAGCAACGAAAAAGAACCCAGTAATATAAACGCAATTGCCGATGAATATTTAAGGCTAGCCTATCACGGACTACGTGCCAAGGACAAATCGTTCAATGCAACCTTGAACACGGACTTTGATGAATCCATTGGTAAAATAAATATAGTTCCGCAAGATGTGGGCAGGGTAATCCTAAACTTAATTACCAATGCCTTTCATGCGGTCATCGAAAAAAATAAAATAGAAAAAGAGAAAGATGCCACCTTTCAACCTACGATATGGGTCTCCACCAAAAGAAAAGGAAAAACGGTGTACGTATCTATCCGCGATAATGGTAATGGTGTACCGGAGAAAGTAAAGGATAAGATATTTCAGCCCTTTTTTACCACAAAACCATCGGGCCAAGGTACGGGTCTGGGCTTGTCTCTGAGTTATGATATTATTAAAACGCATGGAGGCAAATTGTCACTGGAAACAGAACAAGGAAAAGGCACAACATTCACCATTACCCTACCAGAGGTATAACCGTATTAAAACAGGATTTAAAGAACCAAACGATCAAAAAAATGAAGATATTAGTAGTTGACGACGAACAAGATGTAAAAACCTTATTTCAACAACGGTTTCGGAAAGAGATAAGAAAAGAAGAATTACATTTTCTATTTGCATTTTCCGGAGAAGAGGCTTTGGAAAAGATGGAGGCAATGGAGCAAGAGGCCGTTTTAATACTTTCGGACATCAACATGCCGGGAATGAGCGGACTTGAACTTCTAAGAAGAATTAAAGAGGACTATGTTGCTCCGCCTCCTGTGGTAATGATGGTTACGGCCTATGGGGACGAAGAAAACCGAAATACTTCCAAAAAACTGGGTGCAGATGACTTTCTTACTAAACCTCTGGATTTTAACGAGTTAAAAACTAAACTTAAAAATATGGTATAATGGCAAAGATAATGGTGGTCGATGATGAGAAGGATTTGGAAGTGCTCATCAAACAAAAATTCCGGAAACAGATTCGGCAGAAAGAATATAAATTCCTGTTTGCCATAAATGGTAGGGATGCACTTGAGAAATTGGGGGAAGATCCCGAAGTGGATATCGTCCTGAGCGACATCAACATGCCAGAAATGGATGGTCTTACCCTACTCTCCGAACTACAGGAAAGCAGTCCATTAATTAAGTCCGTAATCGTATCTGCCTATGGCGATATGGAAAACATACGGGTAGCCATGAACAGGGGTGCTTTTGATTTTATTACCAAGCCCATCAATTTTGAGGATTTGACCATTACCATGGAAAAGACGATCAAGCAGGCGCAACAGATTAAAAATACCTTAAAAGCTATTAAGGAAAATAATATCCTGAAAATGTACGTGGACGAAAATGTACTTAACTTTATGGGAGGGCACGAATATGAGTCCAAAATCATGTCCAACGAAAGTATAGAAGGAACGGTCATCTTTATTGATGTATGTGGTTTTACCAAAATTAGCGAGAATAGCAAACCAGATTTGGTCGTAAAGATGCTGAACACCTATTTTGATACCATGGTCAAAGAAATTATGGAGCATAATGGGCATATAGACAAATTTATCGGGGATGCGGTCATGGCCGTTTTTAAAGGGGACTACCATTTGGACAGGGCCATCGATGCGGCCTTGGCCATACGAAATAAAGTAAACCAACTTCCAAAAATCGAAGGTGAGGGAAATTACCAACCAAAAGTTTCTATTGGAATTAAAAGTGGGGAAATGATTTCGGGCAACATTGGATCGGCAACCCTAAGACGGTTAGATTACACGGTCATTGGAGATACCGTAAACACTGCGGCAAGATTACAAGACGCCGCAAAGGAAAACCAGATCATCATCTGTGAAGGTTGTTATGAGCAAGTAAAGGAAGCTTTTAAATGCGAAAATCTAGGGGAAATTAATATGAAAAACAAGGCAAACCCACTTACCGTTTATAATGTAATGGAGTAATTATAATTGAAAAATACCATTAGATTCGAATACAACGGAAAAATTTATTGCACAGGCACCATCCAAAGGCCTTGCATAGGAATTGGCAGGTCATTATTGTGGCCCTATAAATATATTTGGGGTTTAGTCCAATACTCTCTTAGTACTCAACATATGTTAAACCTTGATTACTTTAACGAACCAATAATCGCTACAGGGCAGTGTAAGCCTTAAGCACTTTTTCAATCTTAGCTTCTGTTTCGGGATCTATATTTTGGCGTTCCGGCTTTTCCTGTAACCAATTTAGGGTTCGTACGATACCTTCGGAAAACGGAATTGTCGCTTTGAATCCCGGCACAAAAGTTTTAATCTTCGTATTGTCAAAAATGACACTCTCCGCCTTGTCGGCCAAAAGCGTACCGGTAAATGAAGGTTCAATCTTGCATATGAAATCCGAAGCTATGTGTACGACCTTTGCCTCCCGACCTAGGGCATTGGCCAAAATCTTGTAGATCATGTTCCAGCTCAATATCTCGTCCGAAGTAATATGAAAAGCATGACCAATGGCCTGCGTTAAACCCAACAAACCGACAAAGCCTTTGGCAAAATCGTTGGAATGGGTAACTGTCCAAAGCCCCGTTCCATCACCATGGATTATAATTTCTTTTCCTTTCAATATGCGCTCTGCGGTATTGTATTTGTTAAACCCGCCTATGGCGATAGGAATAACGGTGTCATAGGTTAGAGACGGTCTCACGATGGTAATCGGAAAACCTTCCTCCCGATATGCCTTTTGCAAACGGTCCTCACATTGGATTTTGCCTTGGGAATAATCCCATAGATCATTACAGAGCGGTGTAGATTCGGTAATTACTGGGTAGCTTAAAGGGGTTTGATAACAGGAGGCGGAACTAATGAAAATGTATTGTTTCGTTTTTCCTCTGAAAAGGGCAATGTCCCGCTCAATATCAGCTGGAGTGAAGGCAATCCAGTTCACAACCACATCCCATTCGTGCTTTTTTAGTTCGGACAACTCCTCGGGTTTGTTAATATCTCCGATTATGGACTTTGCACCCTCAATTTCAACTTTGGATTTTCCCCTGTTCAAAAGATATAAATCCATACCCCTTTTCAGTGCTAATCTGCTGGAGGGCGTGCTGATATTACCCGTTCCCCCTATAAACAAAACTTTCATATGTCTATAAATTTAAAGTCTATCGTTACTTCCTATAGCCCTTATTAAAGAGTGGTCTCCATAGGGGCCGTATTAGAAATTTTTCGCTAGATAATTACTATATTCGATACTATCCATCAAACCTAATGAAAATGAAAGGATTACTACAATTATTTTTAGTGTTCGCTACTGCAACCGCCTTTTCGCAAACCACTTCGAACTTAGCGCTTATCGATATCTATAACATGGAATTCATCTCCGACCCCCAAATTTCTCCGGATGGAAGCCAAATTCTCTATGTGCGGAACTTTAAAGATGTAATGACCGATAAAAATCTATCCAATATATGGATAATAAACGCTGATGGCACTGAAAATAGACCCATCACTACCGGAAATCAAAATGACAATAACCCGAGATGGTCGCATGACGGTAAAAAAATCATCTTTAAATCTAATATGAAAGATGAACGAATGAAACTATACCTGATGTGGATGGACACCAAAGAAGTCAAGCCATTGACGAATACCCCACAATCCCCTTCGAACGTTTCATGGTCGGAGGACGACCGCTATTTGGCCTTTACGATGTTCGTCCCTAAAAAAGAGGAATCCATTGTAAAAATGCCTTCTGCTCCCGAAGGTGCCAAATGGAATACACCGCCGACATATATTGATAAACTGAATTATAGGGGCGATGGTAAAGGCTATATAAAAGGTGGTAATTCGCAGTTGTTCCTCATCTCTACGGATGGCGGCACCCCGAAACAACTTACGGATAAAGCTTTTGACCACGGTGCCCCG
>CAJQMW010000054.1 GCA_905479535.1 uncultured Maribacter sp.
AGGTGCCAGCCGAGCCAACGTTATAGGTTGTAGTTCCCGTATTTGTAGCGGAACTACCAAAAGAGGGTTGTACCGGCCCTCCATTAACCGTAAAGGTATATGGAGCAGAGCCACCGTCTACATTTAAGGTAATGTCCACACTGGAAATAGTGGAACATCCAAAACTACTGTTTACCTCGGTAGATGCATCCAAGGCACTTAATCCAGCTCCAATAGTAATAGGATTTCCGGAGGTATCTTGGTCTTGTCTGGGCGGGTCAATTCCGTTTAAAGGATCTCCTTGACATTGTTGTGTTTCAACTTGTACGATATAAGTTCCAAAACCTACAGCTGAAAAAGTATAGGGATTGTCCGGTATAAAGGCCGTAAATTCTTGTGCAACTCCACTAGAATTTAATAGGGTATACTTAAATGGTCCTGGGACGTTATTGGCAGTTACAGTGATACTACCCGTATCCCCACTACATTGCGCATCCACAAAAGTGGCTTCAATTTCTATGTCTTCTTGATCAATGGTGATTGGTGGGTAAGGGTATTCACAAGTGTTCGGCGTATTTCTTAAACGTGCCAAAATGTTATAGGTACCAGGGGCAAGATCTGGGAAGATTGCCGTTTGCCATGTAATACCTCCATTAATACTAAACTCGTAGGCACTTGATAAATTAGTAATCTGAATTCTTCCAGGTACGCCGCATATAAAATCCTGTTTTACAAAAGTCTGTGTAATCGTACTTTTCTTGACCTTGAAGTAAAAAATCTGTCCGTCCGCCACTACGCGATACTCGGCCCCAACAGTGGAAGGAACAGAGGCAGCATTTATATTAAAGGTCTGTCCGGTGGCTACTTGGGTATAACAAGTACCCGTATTGGGACAATCCTCATTGATGTCCGGAGAGCAAGAACCTCCTAGAAGTTGCCATGATACTGAACCATAGGGCCCTCCCGATAAACTAACCGTTCTGTTATCGGAGTCGCCACAAAGATTAAATCTGGCAACGGTAAAACCATTATCACTACAACCGACTTCTTCATCGGCACCTTGTATAATAGTCATGAACATTGGTGCTGAAAAATCGGTACTTTCAGAATTTACAGCTTCCTCTAATGTATTTATTGGAGTACTATCACTAGAATTTTTAGAAGTAGTCTCATGGACTATCTTTTCCATGACTAGTACCGCCTCTTCAAAAAATATCTTTACGTTGGAGCTTGCGACTGCTGTAGAACCGACTACCGATAAAGCTATCAGTATGAGCGTATACAACGTATACCGCGGTTTTTTTGGGAGCATAGGTTAAGTCGAGTTTTGGCAAGAAGAACAATGATTTTGGGGAACCGTTGCTATTCTTCAGCGTAATTGTTTATACTTATATTTTCTGTTTATCTTTAAAAAATCATTACCATATAACATATTTCTAACGTCCGATTATGAAAAAAAGTGCCTTTTGCTTTTGTTTATTCGTTGTAATGCTAAATTTTTCTTGTGGTCAAGAGGCTGAAAACAAAGTCGCTACTCCAGAAAATGTGCCTTTCAACGCTGAGCTTTTCGTCGATAACCTACAGATTCCATGGGGTTTTGTTTTCCTTCCGGATGGGGCTATGCTCATCACAGAAAAATCCGGAGAATTAATTCATTTTAAAGACAATAAAAAGACTAAAATTTCGAACGTTCCCGAGGTCTATAATAGAGGTCAGGGAGGTCTACTGGATATTGAGTTACATCCAAATTATGAAGAGACCGGATGGATATATATTTCCTATGCCTCTGAAGAGGGTGAAGGAAAAGGAGGACACACTGCAATTATGCGTGCCAAACTGGATGGTAGTGCATTGGTAGAGAATGAATTACTCTATAAAGCATCACCCAACACAACCAAAGGACAACACTTTGGATCTAGAATAGAATTTGACCATGATGGTTACCTGTATTTCTCTATAGGTGAACGTGGGGCTCGTGACGTAAACCCGCAAGATATTACAAGGGATGGCGGAAAAATCTATCGTATGTATGATGATGGGCGTATTCCCGAAGACAATCCGTTCGTGGATAAGGAGGGAGCTAAAACAGCTATTTACAGTTACGGGCATCGGAACCCCCAAGGATTGGCAAAACATCCGGAGACGGGAGAACTTTGGACCAATGAACATGGTCCTAGAGGTGGGGATGAAATCAACATCATCAAAAAAGGTGCAAACTATGGATGGCCCTTAGTCACTTACGGAATCAATTATAGCGGCACTACAATAACGGACAAAACCGAGATGGAAGGCACAGTACAACCCATTTACTATTGGGTGCCCTCCATTGCCCCAAGCGGAATGGCTTTCGTCACCACGGATAATTATACGGATTGGAAAGGTAGTGTACTCGTAGGGTCCCTTGCATTTCAATATCTTGAACGCCTGCAAATGGATGGCACTAAGGTAGTCTTAAGGGAAAAATTACTTGATGAAGGAAGAGTACGTGATGTTAAAGAAGGTCCGGACGGACTAATTTACGTTGCGGTTGAAGGAAAAGGTATTTTTAAATTGGTTCCCAAAAGCTAAACAGGATGAAGGTCTTCTTTCCAATCTACTTTTGTACCACTTTTTTCATAAGTCTTTTCCTAATTCAAGACGCTAATCTGAAGGAGAGCATGGTACGTGGAAGTGAAATCTACGCCGATTTCTGTATTACCTGTCACTTGGAAAAAGGCGAAGGAGTGGCACACGTTTTTCCGCCATTGTCACAATCCGATTATTTGTTGGAAAATAGGGAAGCCAGTATCCGCGGTGTAAAGTATGGGCAAC
>CAJQMW010000055.1 GCA_905479535.1 uncultured Maribacter sp.
GCCCCTGCGGAATGCGCCGACTCCCCGTCAAAAGAATACTCCACAGAAATGAGCCCAGTACCTCGTGTCGGCCCATAGGAAACACTTAAGTTGTTACTGACATGGGTAAAAATGCACATATCTATTTCATCAAAAAGCCCATCTCTTACATACCATGCCTTTGCGGCCACAAGCTCCTCTGCGATTCCCGGCCAAAGAAGCAGGGTTCCTCCAATATTTTCGCGCTCCATAATTTGCTTAACCGCCAATGCCGCTGAAATGTTCATGGGAATCCCGGCATTATGACCTTCACCATGTCCCGGTGCTCCCTCAACAATAGGTTTATGGTAGGCTACCCCAGGATATTGGGATGCTTTTGGAATACAATCCACATCACTTCCTAAAGCTATTGTAGGGCCTTTACCATTACTCCATGTCGCAAACCAGGCAGTAGGTATACCGGAAATAGAATTTTCAATCTCAAAACCATTTTCCTTTAATATTCCAGTAAGGTATTTCGAGGATTCCACTTCTTGAAACCCTAATTCTGCGAAACTAAAAATCTTATCCACCATTACTTGGGATTGTTTTTTATTGCTTTCGACAATCGAGGCGGCTTCCGACTTTAGTTTTTCTATTTTCTTGTTGGATAATTTATTTTGGGAAAAAATGTTTACCCAGCAAAATAAAAATGCGACAGCAAGGAGTATGGTTTTTATTTTCATAATGTTTTCGAATTAGCGATTAAAAGATAGGTAAATCTCTTTACTTCTCATATTAGCTAGCGCGAGTAATACCAATTTCTTAATACTTGACAAAAAACCCAATAGTATTCTGATTTATTAGGGCTGAAATATAAAAACTGGTAACCGGGGTTTGGTTGCGGTGATTGTTAATAATTTCAGTTTTTATATTATCAACATCGCTGGTTGAAAACTGTTGTCCCGCCAACAAAATAAACAAGCTTAAAATTGTAATTTTGTACTTTCCTAACCGCTCAATAGATAGGCTATTATGATTCATTTCTTTGGAGACCTGGCAACTAAAGTTTTTGCAGTCCAAACCGCTCAAGAAATTACTGCTCAGGATACAGAAAAATTAGTGTGGTTGTTTGGCAACCAACCCAAAATAAACTCGGCGTCCATAGACGCCTTTTTTGTTGGACCAAGGGCGGCCATGATTACACCCTGGAGTACAAATGCCTCTGAAATCACTCAAAACATGGGGATTTCTGGAATTTCACGAATCGAAGAGTTTAATGTTGTTGAAGAAGGCTTTACTAATTTTGACCCGATGCTTTCTCAAAAATACCCAAGTTTGCATCAGGACATCTTCAAAATTGATGTTACTCCTGAGAAGATTTTATCGATAGATGATATTTCAGCTTATAATCAACAGGAAGGTTTGGCGCTAAGCGATGAAGAAGTAGGCTATCTAGAAAATCTATCTGATAAAATGGGCAGAAAACTGACCGATTCAGAAGTTTTCGGTTTTAGTCAGGTCAACTCCGAACATTGCCGACACAAAATCTTCAATGGTACTTTTGTAATCGACGGTAAAGAGATGCCCGCCTCTCTTTTTAAATTGATTAAAAAGACTTCTCAAGAAAACCCCAACGATATTGTTTCAGCCTATAAAGACAATGTGGCTTTTGTAAAAGGGCCAAGAGTAGTGCAATTCGCACCGCAAAGTGCCGATAAACCTGATTATTATGAGGAACAAGAATTTGATTCAGTCATCTCCTTAAAAGCGGAAACGCATAATTTTCCTACCACGGTTGAACCTTTTAACGGAGCTGCTACAGGGTCCGGAGGAGAAATTAGGGATAGATTGGCCGGAGGAAAAGGTTCGCTGCCTTTAGCGGGCACTGCGGTGTATATGACCGCCTATTCCAGATTGGAACGGAACCGTGAGTGGGAAGATGGAATGCAAGAGCGTCCGTGGCTATATCAAACGCCCATGGATATTCTGATCAAGGCATCCAATGGTGCTTCGGATTTTGGAAACAAGTTCGGGCAACCACTAATTTCAGGTTCGGTCCTAACTTTTGAACATGACGAATCCAAAGATGTCAAACTGAGCCCTTCGGCTGCGCTCAGGACGGGCTCTGTCGAAGTGCAAGCGAGAAGATTGGGCTACGATAAGGTTATCATGCAAGCAGGGGGCATCGGCTATGGTAAAGCGGAGCAAGCAATTAAGGACAAACCTGAAACCGGGGATAAAATAATTATTCTTGGAGGAGATAACTATCGCATAGGTATGGGTGGGGCTGCCGTTTCCAGTGCGGATACTGGCAAGTTTAGTTCGGCCATTGAACTCAACGCCATTCAACGTTCCAATCCAGAAATGCAAAAACGTGCGGCAAATGCCATCCGTGGCATGGTAGAAAGCGATAAGAATGCCATCGTTTCCATTCATGATCATGGTGCGGGCGGACACCTCAACTGCCTCTCCGAACTGGTTGAGGAAACAGGTGGGAAAATTGACCTGGATAAACTTCCCGTTGGTGACCCTACGCTTTCCGCCAAAGAGATTATTGGGAATGAGTCCCAAGAACGTATGGGTCTGGTCATCGGTAAGAGCGATGTAGATTTATTAAAAAGGATTGCGGACCGGGAACGGTCGCCTATGTACGAAGTTGGGGAAGTTACCGGGGATGACCGTTTTACATTTGAGTCCAAAACTACAGGTGAAAAGCCGATGGACGTTCATCTAACCGACATTTTCGGAAGTTCTCCAAAGACCGTGATGACCGACTCTTCGGTTAAACGGGACTACAAAAATCCAGAATACAGTCTGGAGTTTTTCCATGACTATCTAGAACAGGTACTACAACTGGAAGCGGTTGCTTGTAAGGATTGGTTGACGAATAAAGTAGATCGATGCGTTGGAGGGAAAGTTGCCAAACAGCAATGTGCCGGGCCTTTGCAATTACCCCTGAACAATGTTGGCGTAATGGCCTTGGATTTTAAGGGAAAGGAAGGTATTGCCACTTCCATTGGCCACTCCCCTATTTCCGGTTTGATCGACCCAGCTGCAGGAAGCAAGAATAGTATTGCGGAGGCATTGACGAATATCATCTGGGCACCATTGAAAGATGGCCTACAATCGGTTTCTTTGTCCGCCAACTGGATGTGGCCCTGTAAAAATGAAGGAGAGGATGCCAGACTTTACGAAGCGGTGAAAGCTATTTCGGATTTCTCCATCGCGTTGGGAATAAACGTGCCTACCGGCAAGGATTCACTTTCCATGAAGCAGCGATATAAAGACGGTGATGTGCTTTCGCCGGGAACGGTAGTAATTTCGGGCGCAGGAAATTGCAATGATATTACCAAGGTGGTAGAGCCCGTACTACAAAAACCCCGAAACGTCGGGGGTGGGTCAATCTATTACATCAACCTTTCCAGGGATGCCTACAAATTAGGAGGTTCATCCTTTGCCCAAGTGAGAAATGCCATCGGCAATGAGGCACCAACGGTACAGAACGATGCCTACTTTAAATCAGTCTTCGATTTAATGCAAACTTTGATTAAAGAAGGTCAAGTGCTTGCAGGTCATGATGTTGCCTCAGGCGGATTGATAACTACTTTACTCGAAATGTGCTTTGCCGATACCGAACTAGGGGCGGATTTAGACCTATCGGGATTAGGGGAACCGGATACCATTAAACTCTTGTTTTCGGAAAATGCAGGTATAGTTTTTCAGTTGAAAAATGAGGCAATTGAAAAATTACTTTCAGAGGCGCAAATCGATTTTAAAAAAATTGGAGATGTATCCAATAAGCCAGAATTAACCATCAAAAATGGTAGTATGGAAATGGGACTGAACATTCCATCCCTTCGTGATACTTGGTTCAAAACCTCGCACTTAATGGATGACAAACAAACGGCGAACGGTCTCGCTAAACATCGCTTTGAAAACTATAAAAAGCAACCGCTGAAATATACCCTTCCATTTGA
>CAJQMW010000056.1 GCA_905479535.1 uncultured Maribacter sp.
TAACGCTATTAAAAATTAAAAATGAATCCCATTACCATAGGACTTAGTTCTTTAAGGAATTTAATCAAGTTAGCTTGAATGATTATCCATGCAAGGGTTTTTCGAGCAGATTGAAACCTCCATAACCAAGTTACTACAAAGGCTACAGGAATCTCAAAAAGCTTGGCCAATATAGAAATTTAGAACGTATGACTAAGACGCAACATCATTCCTCTAGGCAGTACGGGAACTACTACGAAACTTGCATCAGGATTGGCGGCAATGAAATCACTCGTGGTGCCGTTGGCACTTGCTCCAAAACTATTCGTTCCGAAAAAATTGGCGAGCCCTTCCGAATTAAACAGATTGGTAACGAGAAAATCTACCGTTAACTGCCCATTGATTTCATAACCGATTCCCGAATTAAAAATGCTATAGGCCGGTAGTTGCAACGCATTTGCAATGTTTCCTTCCCTTTCCCCCATGAATTGCCATTTTAGGAATCCGTTGAACTTATTTTTTTGATATTCCGTACCTAACGAAAACATAAGTTTAGGGTTAAATGGTAGCGTATTGTCCGAATAGTCCACTACACTATCATCCGCAGTGTCAACTGAACCCGAAGCACTGTAAACCGTCCATTGCGTAGCGATAGGGTTCTGTAGGACGCCATTAAACCTAAAGGTCAATGCTGATATTGGCGAATAGGCGGTTTCCCATTCCAGCCCAATGGTCCTAGAATCGTTAAATTGAACGGGAGTGTAAAATACACTACCGCTTTCTCCATCAAAAGCAAAATCCGCAATACCGACATTATTCAATTCACTCCAAAAAGCGGTGGCAGTGGCGGAAAAATCGTCTTTATCGTACTTAATTCCCAGTTCGGTCTGAAGAATTCGTTGCACCTCCCCTTCTTGGTTGATGGGTACATTGGAAAAATTATTGAAATAGTAGTTCAGTTCCGGGGCCTTATTTCCCGAAGAAAACCGTGTGAACATTGCCGCCGTCCCAGAAAACTTATAATTTAATGCGACCGAATACGAAAGGTAATCATAATTAAAATCGAACTCATCTTGAGTACCTGTAGGCGCTAAAATTCCGTTGTCGTAGGCCGTAAGTGGGTTTCCATCATATCCTCCGTCAGCCTGAAACGGTGCCGATTGGTCTTTACTTCCTTCATGTTTTATGGTTTCATAGCGGAGTCCCACATCAAGATGTAATCGCTCTTGAACCTTCCATCTATCGTTTGCAAAGAAGGCGATTTGGCTGACATCTGCCCTGGCATTGTCAAAAAACAATCCCCCGTAATTGCTCAACCCGTTTTCGTCCGACAGGGCCAATACAGGTTGTCCGGGGTTCTCCAAGGTTACGCGTAACATCCTTGGGTTGGGGTCGTAGGTCACGAATCCGAAACTACCTTGCGTGTATAATGAAGTATCGGAGAACCCAGATGCCGTTCCAAAGCTAAAATCGTGATTTTCAGTTCGTTTACGGATGGTGATTTGATTCATCCATTCATCGGATTTATTTTGCTTTAGCCAGGAAGCGGTGCCCATAATAGCGTCGTTTGGCAAAGTACCATCACCGATATATTGAAACGATTCTCCCGCCAGTATGCCACTATTGTCCAAACGTGCCAATTCATTTCCCGTAACCGCATCGTTAAACACAACCTGACCAATAGGAAATTGCGCCCCACTAATGAAATAGGCCAAAGGATTGCTCAAAGAAACGAACGCGTTGCTAATGGCCGTTTGCCAATTGGCCCTTTTTCTCGAATGCTTTAAGTTGAACCGTAGTGACCATTCCTGTCCTAAATCCTGTAGCACATCAATTCCAAAAGCACGGTCCTGGGCATGAACGCCTTGGGAGGGGTCAAAATTATTGGTCGCACCTTCCGCAAGCCTTCTTGCGTCGGGAACATCGTCCGAAAATGCAGGCATCAATAAAGCCGTTGAATTAAAGTCCTGACCAAAAGCGGCCTTCGGGTCGTTCCAATCCACCGCAGCGACACCTGTATATCTGTTGGTGAAATCGTCCAAAATCTTTCCGTAAAACTTAACGTACCCCTTACTATGGATCTTTGTTAGGTTGAATTTTAGCTGACCTCCCTTACTGAACGTAAAGTCGGTATTTCTTGCGCCTTCATCCTTTCTGTAATGTCCACCAAAATTATAGTACCAGTTATTGCATAAGGAGCCTCCTAAGGTTCCATCAATCCGATACAAAGGATTTCCCTCCCCCTGTATGCCTCCCGATAATTGAATTTCCCCTCCAAAATTTTCCCTTGGACCCTGGGAAACGAAATTATAGATACCTCCCGGACCGTTCAAAGCTGTAATTGCGGCAGTACCACCTCGTACCGCCTCTACGTTCGCCGTAGTGATATCCGGACGAAGGAATAGATCTGGACCGTAATAGGAATGTTGCACCAGACTTACCGGTAAACCATCTTCTTGCAGGGAAATATAATACCAGCCCATATCGTCCTCCGCCGATGCGGAAACACCTCTTGTATAGACCTTTGTAAATACCTCTCCGGCCGACGGATCCGTAAACGTTCCAGGAACGGACCGAAGCAAGTCTGCCGTACCCCTTGGAACAATTTTTTGGATGGCATCGGCATCCAAAGTACTCACCGCAGTGCTCGATTCCAACTGTAAGCGTGGTTCAAAACTCCCGGTGACCACTACATTCCGTAAGTTCATCGGGTCATCTTTCAGAACTGCCGTTACGGTAATATTACTGTTCCCCACTTCCAATTCTTCAGTATAGGATCCAGCACCCATAAAAGTGATGGAAATTGTGTAATTACCGGCCGTTACTCCACTTATTTTGAAAATTCCTTCAGCATCGGTACTGGCAAATCTATTGGACGGTGAAAGATTAACCGTAGCTCCTTCCAAAGGTACTCCCCGTTCATCTTGTACCTCGCCACTAATGGATACTTGCGCCGTAGCGCTGGAACACAAAAAAAGGAAGCTTAAAAAAATGAAAAATCCGCTGAAAAGCCTCATGAGGGATACTTTTTGATTTGGCGAACAAATATAACAAGACTTGCGGTATTCTGGGAGATTAGTAAAACAAGCAATACTATAACTCTTTTTAGTCTTGTCCTTTTTTAAAACCGTAGGTATTCTGACGCAAGAAATCCTTCGGAAAATCCTCGTCCCCCGGAAAACCCAATTCAATGGTCCCACTATCCTCCGGGATATAATTGGTCCCAAAAATATAATCCCAAACACTTAAACTTATACCAAAATTAACCCCGTAGCGCCCTTCAGGAAGCTTATAGGCATGGTGATATAAATGCATGACCGGATTATTGAACACGTACTTTAGAGGCCCCCAGGTAATTTTTAAATTAG
>CAJQMW010000057.1 GCA_905479535.1 uncultured Maribacter sp.
TGGCCCCCCACTCTGAAAGAGGTAGATGACCCTTTTCGCTTTTGATGCATGGTGCAAGGCATCCATCATACCGTTGTTCCCACCAAAATCACTCGCCTTGGTAATGATACCGTTTTCATCCTTTCTAAAAAAAGATTGCCCCAATAACGAAGCCAATGCCACAGATCCCGCACCCAAAGCGGCCTTGCCTAAAAAGGACCTTCTGTTCAGCAAAAGTGATCGCTCCTGTAAAATTTTCTTTTCGCTCATAATTAACCTCTGGTAATGGTTTCGTCCAAATTTAAAATAGTGTGTGCCACTAAGGATAAAGAAGCCAACTCCTTCTCCGGAAAATCCATTTCCGAATCAAATTCACCGATGGTATTGTACTCCGCTGCTTCAATGATACCGTTGTCCATTTTAGCCCTCATATCCTTGTAATGTTCCATTAGCATCTTCATCTCTTCCGTATCTGGCAATCGAGAGGTAGCTTTTTGGAAAACGTAGGAAATTTGTTTCTCCAATTCTTGGGGATATTTTTTGAGACTACCCGTTGCCAGTGCCCTGGACGCTTCAATAATTTGAGGGTCGTTCAACAATATAAGGGCCTGCAGCGGCGTGTTCGTCTCCTGTCGTTTTACGGAACACAGATCCCTGGAAGATGTATCAAAAGTCATCATACTTGGTGGTGGGACCGTCCGCTTCCAAAAGGTATATAAGCTCTTTCTATAGAGGTCTTCACCCGTACTTTGTACGTACCTGGCCGTACTACCACCGCCACCACCTGTGGTCTCCTCCCAAATGCCTTCAGGTTGATATGGTTTAACGCTCGGGCCTCCCACTTCCCTAGACAATAAACCACTTATGGCCAATGCTTGATCGCGTATCATTTCCGCAGTGAGGCGCAAACGGGGAGCACGTGCCAACCATTTGTTTGCCGGGTCTTTTTCCAAAAGCTCTGGCGTAGTGACCGAACTTTGTTTATAAGTTGATGAAAGGGCGATATAGCGAAGCATTCTTTTGGTATCCCAACCCTCTTCTTGAAACTTAATGGCCAAAAAGTCCAGCAGTTGAGGATGGGAGGGCAAAGCACCTTGGTTTCCAAAATCATAGGAAGTACTCACCAGTCCTGTACCGAACATCCTTTGCCAAAGTCGGTTAACCACCACTCTAGAAGTCAGAGGATTATCATCATCAAAGAGCCATTTAGAAAGACCCAATCGATTTTTTGGATAACTCTCAGGGAAGGTCAAAACCGATTGTGGCGTATCTGGAAAAACCTGATCGGTTGGTTGGTCATAGACCCCCCTATTTAAAATAAATGCCGGTTTCTGTTCTTCTCGCTCGTACATCACCATTACGGGAATTTCCTTTTTATCTGATTTTTGCAAGTTGATAAAACTCAAAACACCGTTCGCTTCTTTCTCCGTAATGGTAATATAAGGTTCCGGGGTTTCACTTGGCAAGGGTACTGTTTGTTTCTCTTTATTGTTATTGAAAAAACTAAAGAGCTGAAAATGTTCTTTTTGACTTATGGGGTCATATTTATGGTCATGACATCTCGCGCATTCTAATGTTAATCCTAAGAATGCCGTTCCAAAAGTCTGCAACCTATCCTCTACATATTCCACACGGTACTCTTCTGGAATGGTTCCTCCTTCAAATGTTATCTTATGATTACGGTTAAAACCCGTCGCCAAAATCTTTTCCAAACTGGCATCTGGCATAAGGTCACCGGCTAGCTGATAGGAAACAAATTCATTATAGGGCATATTTTCATCAAACGCATGGATGACCCAATCCCGCCATGGCCACATCGTGCGTTCAAAATCATCTTGATAGCCATGTGTATCCGCGTAGCGTGCAATATCCATCCATTCTGCCGCCATATGTTCAGCGTAGTCAATGGTCTGTAAAAGTGAATCCACCAGATTCTCATACGCTTTGGGGGAATTATTGTTCACAAAGGAATTTACTTGAGCCGGAGTCGGGGGCAGTCCCGTTAAATCAAAATAAACACGACGAATCAACTTTTCCTTTGAAGCTATTGGAGAAGGGGCAAGTCCGTTCAGAAGTAGTTTCTCCATGACAAACTTGTCAATTTCATTTCCACTCCATGCGGAATCATTTACTGTAGGAACTTCAGGGTTTACGGGTGGAATAAATGCCCAATGCTCTTTATATTCCGCCCCTTGGGCAATCCATTTTTCTAAGATGGCCTTTTCTTTTGGTGTTAAATCCAAATTGGATTCTGGAGGAGGCATTACCAAATTGGGGTCGTCCGAATAGATACGATTTACCAGTTCACTTTTACCTGGTTGATTTGGCACAATGGCAAATCGGTCTTTATTTTCTCCAAGGGCCGTGTAAGCATCCTCCGCTTTGTTCAATGAGAGTCTTGCCTCAATGGCATTTTTATCGGGACCATGGCATTTAAAACAACGGTCCGAGAGGATGGGTTTTACATCAAAAGTAAAATCTATTTTTTCGGGAATACCTTCTAAATCTGCCTTCGCAATTACTTTTTCAGAAGTCGATGGGTCTTGTTGACAGGAAAAATAACTTCCAATAAACAATACAAGCGTTAAGATAGCCCATGTAGTTTTGAGAGAATTGTATTTTTTTTGATGATTTCCCATAGCTTGAATAAAAGTGCAACACACCGTTCTCACTTAAAGTTAAGTACAAATGGGCATTCCAACTAACAAATTTCGACTAACAACGATTTTGAAGTCATTAATACAAGTTCAATCAACTTGATTGATTGACTGATTGCAAAAAACAGAAAAACAGAAATATAGCTCCGTCATACCAATAAATTAAATAAAAAAGCCCACTTCTAAGTGGGCGTATACAATCTTATATAATATTTAATTGAACGTAGCACTCATTAAAGCGACCGTAGAAGGCTCCTGACCTTCGGCCACTCTTCCTGAGATA
>CAJQMW010000058.1 GCA_905479535.1 uncultured Maribacter sp.
AAGAAATAGGGCTAAGCCTCAAACGACTTAAAGAAGGTTTTAAGCAGATTTACGGAGATTCTGTGTACAGTTTTTTGTTTGATTATAAGATGGATTACGCCAGAAGACTTTTGGAATCCGGTCAGTACAATGTAAGCGAAATAGGACTGAAGATTGGTTACAGTACTTCAAGCCATTTTATTGCCGCGTTCCGCAAAAAATATGGGACCACACCTAAAAAGTATGTGATGGAAGCCCCTTAGCCCCCAAAGGGGGAACTCTTACTGGGACATGAACTTTGGCATATTTTTAGCGTTTACAGCAGTCTAATTGCCCCGCCTTAAAAAGCATTTGTATAGGTAAACTATAGAGGCCGAGCCACCATAATACCGGTGTTACTTTTTACTTTTTTCAGATAATCCGTTAACGGGACATCAGAAATAACCACCTCACCAACGGTGGAAGCATGTAGCAAGTGAATGCGGCCGTCCTTTTCTCGAGTAGCAATTCCCGTATGCGTAACATCCAAACCTTTGATGCTCGTTGTTAAAGCGATAATATCTCCGGAGTGTATTAAATGTTCGTTGGCGGCAATGTCTTCTTGAGCGAGCACGCAAATGAGTTCATTATTGAGGTAATCCTCGGAAGCTTTTATCTTCTGAAAGTTATCCTGATCCCTTAAAAAAGGATAAAGCTCCCGATGTGCACTCATAAAATCGATATCCTTTTTGATTTCCTTCCCGCCGATTTCTGCCGTAATGTCCTTAAGCAGTCCTTTGGTTTCGTTATTTCGAATCCATTCCGAAAAGTAATGTAAGCGCGATGCATAACCATCCAATACGCCATCTTTATATCGAATGTTTTCTAAGGTCTCTATGAAATCCTCAAACTCTGTTTTCTCATTTTTTAGCATCAAACTAAAGGCCAGTACGTTTTCAACAAAAGTGGTGCAATCCAATCCGTGTAAGTTTATCACTAAGGTTTCTTCAGCACCAACTTCCAAGGTTTTGGCTACATAAGGGGTGCCTAAAAAAGTCTTTCCGACGGAAACAATAGTTTTGCCCAGGTCCTTTTCTAAAAGACCATCGATTTCAATGATCTTCTCCTCTACCGCTTGCTTGTCTTGAGGTGAACAAGTGATGTTTTGAGCATAACCCGTCACAGAAAAGACGAGTATTAAAACAATGGCTAATTCTTTTTTCATTGGATCTATAACAAAAACTGATATTTGATAATCGAACTCTAGTCTACTGGCATGACAATATATTCAAAAAGATATGGAAACGCCCTATTCTGAAGTTCAACAAAACTTCTATCTATAAAATCCTGATATGTTTCATCGGTAATATTTAACACAGTCTTATTATAGGAAAGTTTTTGTATTTCTAAGCTGGGGTATTTGTTTACAATTTCTTCTGGTAAACTGCCAATTGTAGAATATAAACCCTTGGCGTTTAAAATTGACCATCTTGTAACTGAATATGTAATGTTTTCAGGACGATTCGAATATTCCCAAAGTGATTCGCTCCATTTATACTCTTGATTCGTTTCAAACTTAAATTCATTTAACGATGGGTTTGTAACGGAAAACATTGGTCTATCTCTTATTACAATTTGAGTCGGAATTTGTCCTACATCTAGATATCCGTAGGAATAATCATCTAATGTAATCTGGAAATTAGTTGAGTAACTTTCAAAACCGCTGATATATCCTAATTGTGATAAAACGGGTTGCCCAAAATCCAATTCAACAGTCATTTCATAACCTCTTCCCAAGGCGGTTGCATTTTGATATCCCCTTGAAACTGTAAAAAGGTAGCTATTACTTGGCAAATTGGTTTCTATTAAATTATCAAATTCTAGAAAGTCATTATAATCAAACTCTAAGTTTGGGTTTGATTCCTCCCCGCCGAAAAATAAATATTTTTGGTTTCCTTGGAGGTCGCCGACATATATTATGTAAGTAATATCCGTTTCCAATGTGATATCAAGTAGCGAAAGAGTACTTGATTCATTTTTATTGAAATCTGCAGAGATAACTCCAGTACTTGGGGATGTAATATTATATTTTTTAATGCCAGGTATATTACTGACTGTAATATTATTTTGGATTGTCTTTTCGTTTATAAGACTTGGTTTTTTAATCGGATTTGAAACCTCAGAAAAAGAGTAATTGATTCCACTTTCTTCTGTTGAAGCTAAATTCCAAACAGCGCCTTTTTGGATATTGACATAAGTGTAAAAATTATTTAAGTCGATATTACTGGAAAAATGACTAGACTTAGTAACGTTTAAACTGACTACTTTTTCCAAATTGGAGTTTAATTGTTCGAAGATTAAAGTTTCTCCTTGTTCATAACTCGAAAAATCTAATAAATTGCCACTTTGATCATGAATTATTATCCAATTGTCACTATCCGTGGTAGTTTCATTTGCATAATAAGTAAAATAAACACTAGATTCATCATCCTTTGGTATTGAGTGTTCACCAATAGGTTCTTCGATTTCCGAGTCAATACTATCTGAAGTACCAGATGTACAACCTACATACACCAAAAAGATAGGAATTAACAAAACATATAATTTTCTCATACTTATGACTTGAACTTATAAAACTTAAAAACGATATAATGAGGCATTTATTGGTCTCGGCTATAGTTAAAACTATGCACTTTAGTGCATCTCGCTTTAGCTTCCAAAAACCTTTCAAGTAAACAGTACGCAGTTGCAGTGGGCAGTAAACGAAAACTGCCCACTGCAACTGCGTACTAATGAAAACTTTTACTTAAGATAAATTTCATTCGTTAGTTAAAAACCTATGGTACTTTAGTCCATAGAGGTTTAGTTATTATTAATTTTTACTTCATCGGACAAAACCCGAATTCTGGCGATACTCTCCGGATAATTCTCCTGAAGAAAGGTAATTAGTTTTTCACGTACCAAAACCCTTAGATCCCAGGCATCGGAAGCATCCCGTGCGCTAACCATTGCCCGTACTTCTACAAAACCCGCTTTACTATCCGTCACTTGAATATTATTGGCCTCTCCATCCCATAAGTCCGAGCTTTCCAAAATGCTTGTCAACTCTTTCCTGAGTTCTTCGAACGGTACTCTATAGTCCATATGTAAAAACACGGTGCCTATGATGTCCGAAGAGGATTTGGTCCAGTTTTGGAATGGGTTTTCAATAAAATATGGAGTAGGTACGATCAACCTCCGCTTATCCCAAATCTTTACGGCCACATAGGTGAGGGTAATTTCCTCAATACGTCCCCATTCACCTTCAACGATGACCACATCATCAATTTTAATGGGTTGTGCTATGGCAATTTGAATTCCCGCTAAAATGGTTCCGATCATTTTTTGCGCTGAAAACCCAATGATGATACCGGCAACCCCCGCTGAGGCGAAAATGCCCACGCCAACGTCCCGAATTTCCTGAAAGCTCATCAGTGCCGCACCAACGGCAAGGATAATGGTTACGAATATGAATATTCGCTCAAGAATATTGAATTGGGTATATATTTTGCGCGCTTTAAGATTGTTGGTTTCTTCAACATTATAGTTTTTTATAATTACCCCCTTTATGATTTTGATGATATTGAGCAAGAGCCAAGTAAAAGCGAAAATGAATATGAGCGTACTTGCTTTTCTAAAATAATAGGCAGAGTCCTCCATGTCCAATAAAGTTCTAAGTGATGCAGATCGTAGGAGAATAGAAGTTAATATGGTGAATATGGGCCAGCTGAGCCTCTTAAATGCGCCCTCTGGGAGTAAGAATTTTGGGTTCTTTCCAAGTCGTCTAAATAGGTAGGAAATTATCCCATACAATATCAATATGCCAATGACCGAGCCCAGAAAGTAAAGGGTCGGGTTTGGTGAAAATATATCGGAGAAGGAATTCATATACTATTTTAATTGTGAGCCCCAACATACTAAAATTTGTGCGTAGTACAAGTTATCTATAGGGAAAAATCGATGCTACCTATATCATCATCAAAAAGTATTGTTACCGTACTGGTTTTGAATACCCCTCAAGCCTTATTTTTGCACAATAAAAAATGCCGTTATGAAGTAAGTCATAACCACTTTCTATTCATAGTTGTAGTGTTTCTTGACGAATTATATCTAACGGAAAAAATAAACGTATCGTAACAGATGAAAGGAATATTATTGGTTAATCTGGGCTCCCCGGACAGTCCCACCCCTAAAGACGTTAAGCCTTACTTGGATGAGTTTTTGATGGATGAGCGTGTAATTGATGCTCCAAAATGGTTGCGTACGCTCCTAGTCCGTGGAATTATCCTGCAAACAAGACCAAAAAAATCGGCAAAGGCCTATGCCAAAATTTGGTGGGAAGAAGGTTCGCCATTGATTGTGCTTTCTGAGCGATTTGCGGATAAATTACGCGAACAGACAACTCTATCTGTAGCGTTGGGAATGCGGTACGGAAGCATGTCCATTAAAAAAGCGTTGAAGGAACTTAATGACAAGGGTGTTGACGATGTCTTACTGGTCCCCCTATATCCCCATTACGCCATGTCATCCTATGAGACGGTGGTGGTAAAGACCATGGAAGACCAACAGAAGTTCTTTCCCGAAATGAAATTGACCACACTGCCCGCTTTCTATAAGAACCCCGATTATATAAAGGCGTTATCAGAGAGCATTAAAGAAGGTTTAAAGGATTTTGAATACGACCATGTTCTATTTTCCTATCACGGTATTCCGGAAAGGCATATTCGTAAAAGTGACCCAACCCGTTTTCATTGTAAGATTGATGGCAGTTGTTGTAGTATAAATTCCGTGGCACATAATACATGCTATAGGCATCAAGTCTATGATACCACCGAAATGGTGAAGGCCTATTTGGGATTGCCCGATGAGCAGACCAGTACCTCTTTCCAATCTCGCCTTGCTGGCGATCCATGGCTTAAACCCTATACCGATTATGAGTTTGAGCGTTTGGCAAAGGAAGGAAAAAAACGTTTGGCCGTAATTACTCCGGCTTTTGTGAGCGATTGCTTAGAAACGTTGGAAGAAATAGCCATGGAGGGCAAGGAGCAATTTAAGGAAGCAGGAGGGGAGGGTTACAAACATATTCCGTGTTTAAACGACAATGACGCCTGGGTGCGAACAATGGCAAAATGGGTAAATAATTGGAAGGAAACAGCCGTTTTACCTTTATAGAACCGATGTCGCTTCGAGCGGAGGCGAGAATTTAGGAACAGGAATTTAAAAGCTTTCCTTATCGTGCCAAAACGTGCCATTGGATATGACTAAGAACATGGCTGGAGTCTCATCAGAACAACTTGGTTCAGAGCCAATAGGAAAGCTTTTGGTAAGCCAAGCGGTTCCCGCAAGTATCGGCATATTGGTTATGTCCCTGAATATCCTTGTCGATTCTATTTTTGTTGGGAACTGGATAGGTTCCATAGCCATCGCCGCTATAAACGTGGTGTTACCCGTTTCATTTTTTATCGGGGCATTGGGAATGGCCATAGGTATCGGAGGCTCTAGTATCATCTCCAGGGCACTCGGGTCCAATAATCATTCGAAGGCAGTTCGAGTTTTCGGGAATCAAATCACCCTGACGTTACTCGTAACTATAAGTATGGCCTTACTGGGACTCTACTTTGTAGATTCCCTAATTCCTGCGTTTGGTGGCAAGGGCGCCATCTTTGATCCTGCAAAAATATACTATACCATAGTGTTGTACGGAATTCCGTTTCTAGCACTTTGCATGATGGGAAATACGGTCATCCGAGCCGAAGGAAAGCCGAAATTCGCCATGATCGCCATGATTATTCCCTCCGTAGGGAACTTACTCATGGACTATATTTTTATTTATGTATTTGATTGGGGAATGCACGGTGCGGCTTGGGCAACGACTATTGGCTATGTGCTTTGTTTCAGTTATGTCCTCTATTTCTTTCTTTCGAAGAATTCCGAATTAAAACTCACACCGAATTGTTTTAAGTTGAGCCTGCCCATCGTCAGGGAAATAGGCTCATTGGGGTTTGTTACCTTAGCGAGGCAAGCCACTACCAGCGTTGTTTATCTATTGATGAACAATATTCTTTTTGGTTTGGGCGGCGAGCCCATGGTAGCGGTCTATGCCATAATTGGTCGTATGCTCATGTTTGCACTCTTCCCGGTTTTTGGCATTACGCAGGGATTTCTGCCCATTGCCGGCTATAATTATGGAGCGCACAAATACCAGCGGGTTCGAAAAGTGATCAATACCGCCATATTATATGCGAGTATTTTGGCAACCGTTGTTTTTCTTGGGCTTTTTATTTTCCCCGGGGAAATTGCCGGTTTGTTCTTAAGTACCAAGGAAGGTATGTCGCAGTTAGAATTGGATACGAACGCTTTTGTATTGGAAAATACACCTGCCGCCATGCGTTGGGTATTTGCCGCAACACCGATAATTGCACTTCAGTTGATTGGGGCAGCTTATTTTCAGGCTATAGGCAAAGCAATTCCTGCACTGTTACTAACCCTCACCAGACAGGGTTTCTTCTTCATCCCATTGATATCAATTCTTCCCAATTATTTAGGTGAATTGGGTGTCTGGATTTCATTTCCAATAGCGGATGTCCTGGCCACCGTAGTTACAGGTTTATACCTCAGAAAAGAGATTAGGAACAATCTTAACTAACGGGGTTTACGACTTCGTAAATGGATATTGCTTTTCAGAATTGATTTATTCTGCCGGTTTAGCATGTAGCAACTCCATACCCGTAGAAGACCTGGGTTTAAAACCGGTCCAATCTTTTTCATTTGAATTTTCCTGTAGATCAAGATATTTCGAGAAATCATTCCCTTTGAGATGAATCCCCAAAAAAGCGGTTACAAAATGCTGGTTGATATTGTTCAGTTTACGTTGATCCCATGATGGTTCCGCATACCTATAATATTCATCAATATGAAGGCCAAGAGCTAAAGACTCGGCTGGGGGAGGATTTGGCGCCACATTGTGCCTTGCGTTTTTATAGGTTAGTAAGTAACGGTCTGCATTTACAGAACCATCGTAAATTACTTTGATACCTTTTTCATATCCCGAAATATCATCCTGGCTTCCCGCCACAAAGAATGTGGGTGTCTTTAGCCCCTTTAATCCCGTTGCGTCCCATACACCACGTTCCATGCCCCAAGGAGCAAAGGCCACTATGGCCTTAATCCTGGCATCTGTCTTTTTTTGGTATTCAGGATTGCTTGCTGCGTGTTCATAAATGGCCGAACTGCCTCCCGTCATTTGTCCAAAGAATGCGGCAAGCCCATCACTATAACCGGCACCACCAACGTTTAGAACACCATACCCGCCCATGGAGTATCCTACAATTCCAGTGTTTTGGGCATCAACAAGACCTTTTAGGGCATCTTCACTATTCAGACTACCTATGCGTTGCATTTCATTCAAAACAAACCGAATGTCTTTTGGTCTATTCAGAAGCGTACTTTGAAAGGCATTTGCGTCTTTAAAGGTGGAATCCGTATGGTCAATGGCTGCTACTACGTAGCCCTTAGAAGCTAGGTTTTCGGTCAAATACGTCATTAAAAATCGGGAACCGACATAACCGTGTGAAACGATGACCAAGGGAAATTTGCCCTTATCGTCTAGTGGCTTTGCATCACGGAAGGCTTTGCCCTTAAAAGTAAACGGAATCAAAGGTCTTAGTGTGTCCCCTTTGATACCCATTACCTCCTCATAAATTACCGACTCCTTATTATCGCTTTCCTCGGCGGGATACCATATTTCAATGGTAAGCGGCCGGTCATATATTGGGTCTTTTCCATCTTTGGAATTCAGTATATCTACTTGATTGGTATTTAACAGATTCAATGTCCGCACCCCTACTTGGTAGTCGCCTCTTTTGGCTAGTTCAGGCGCATCGGGCAGGGTGTCGCCGTATAGAAATCCTTGGGATTGTGCAGGAATTGGGGCAATTAAAAATAGGAATATTATAATTGCAATAGACCAATTATTGGATGTCTTCTTTTTGTTCATTTTACTGATTTGCGTTCTTTCTAAAGGTAGGGAAATTACTCTTTCTTCAGGAATGCGCCTCAATAAGTTAAAAAAAGCAAACTATTTTCTTTATTTTTTTAAGGTGTTTTTATCTCATATTCTTTACTACTGTTGCTGTTTTACTTATTTTTAAACTTGACTAATTCAACACATATAAAATGAAGGCATGCTACACTTTGGCAAGTATTTTTCTACTTGCTTTTTTACTGTTACCAAATACAGGTAATGCTCAAAGAAAGAAAAAATCAAACGCCACAACAGTGGAATACCCAGAGGATTTGTACTCTAGTCTGGACTACAGACTAGTTGGACCATTCAGGGGAGGTCGTTCCGCGGCGGTTACTGGCGTGCCAGGAGAACCTAACCTTTTTTATTTTGGAGCAACAGGTGGCGGTGTCTGGAAAACGCTGGATGGTGGTCGCACTTGGGAAAATATTTCCGATGGTTATTTCGGCGGTAGCATAGGTGCTGTGGAGGTCGCTAAGAGCGACCCCAATGTAATTTATGTCGGCGGGGGAGAGAAAACGCTAAGGGGGAACGTGTCCTCGGGATATGGTATCTGGAAAACCGAAAATGCAGGGAAAACTTGGGTTTCGGCCGGTTTGAAGAACAGCCGCCATGTACCGAGAATTCGAGTGCATCCAACGGATTACAATACGGTTTATGCTGCCGTTCTTGGAAACATTTACAAGCCCACTAAAGAAAGGGGTATTTATAAAAGTACCGATGGTGGTCAAAACTGGAAACAAGTATTGTTCGTGAATGACCAAGCTGGTGCAGTGGATTTGATATTGGATCCAAACAACCCAAGAATATTATATGCCTCTACATGGAGAGCACAACGTACGCCTTATAGTCTTAGTAGTGGTGGTGAGGGCTCTGCGCTTTGGAAGAGCACGGATAGTGGTGAAACGTGGACCGAGATTTCAAAAAATGAAGGTTTTCCAAATGACACTTTAGGGATAATGGGAGTTACCGTTTCCCCTAAAAACTCGGAGCGAGTTTGGGCCATTGTTGAAAATAAGGAAAAGGGTGGTCTATACCGTTCAAATGATGGTGGAAAAAAATGGACTCAGGTAAACAGTGAAAGAAAACTTCGTCAGCGGGCATGGTACTACACCCGTGTGTATGCAGACACGGAAGATGAAGATGTGGTCTATGTGCTGAACGTCCGTTATCATAAGTCCACTGATGGAGGAAAGACTTTCAATACATTCAACGCGCCACACGGAGACCATCATGATTTATGGATATCCCCAGAAAACTCCAAACGCATGATAATTGGTGATGATGGAGGAGCACAAGTCTCCTATGACGGTGGCGAAACATGGAGCACCTATTATAATCAACCAACGGCCCAGTTTTATAGGGTAACTACGGACAATGCTTTTCCGTATCGCATTTATGTGGCACAACAGGATAATTCTACGTTGCGAATAAACCATAGGAGTGATGGTGGTAGTATTGATGAGTCCGATTGGGAGCCGACTGCTGGGGGTGAGTCTGCCCATATTGCCGTGGATCCTGAAAATAACGATATTGTATACGGAGGAAGCTATGACGGATTCTTAACCCGGGTAAATCATGATAATGGAACTGTTAGAGGGGTTAATGTTTGGCCGGATAATCCAATGGGGGCCGGTGCTGAAGCTATGAAATACCGCTTTCAATGGAATTTCCCAATCATGTTCAGTCGTCACGATCCTAATAAATTATATACGTTTTCGCAGCATGTTCATCTCTCCGAGAACGAAGGACAAAGCTGGAAAGTGTTGAGTGGCGACCTTACAAGAAATGATCCTACTAAATTGGGTTCCAGTGGTGGCCCAATAACGCAGGATAATACCAGTGTAGAATATTACTGTACCATTTTTGCAGCTAACGAAAGTCCTTTAAAGGAAGGCTTGCTATGGGTAGGGAGTGATGATGGTTTAATTCATGTTTCTAAAGACGGGGGTGCCAATTGGGAAAATGTAACCCCTGCCAATATGCCAGAATGGAACATGATAAATAGTATAGAACCATCGGCCTTTGATGAAGGCACTTGTTATGTTGCGGCAACACGTTACAAGTTAGGGGATTTTGAACCCTACCTCTATAAAACGACCGATTATGGCCAGACTTGGACTAAAATTACGAACGGCATCAATAACGAACAT
>CAJQMW010000059.1 GCA_905479535.1 uncultured Maribacter sp.
GAACTGTTGCCGGTTCAGGCAAATGGTAAAAATACCCACATACATACGGTAAAGGATGGCCTTCCTGTTCTCGCAAATGCAACGATTGCCATCGTGGGGGTCAAGGAAACTAGAAATGCCTTTGAAAAAAAGTTGGAACAGCTGGATGTTTCCGAAATCAGGATGCAATTTTACCGTTTATTGCTGGGAAATTGGAATTCTACGCTAGTGGATTTAGGCGATATAGAAGAAGGCAACACGGTAGAGGATACTTATTTTGTTGTGAAGGAAATCGTGGCCGGTTTGCTCGAGGAAAATGTTATACCAATAATATTGGGCGCTACCCAAGATGTGAGCTATCCGGCTTACAGGGCTTTTGATGGCATTAAGGATATGATCAATCTTGTAGCTATAGATAGTCGGTTCGATTTTGGAATCGATGACGAGCTCATATCCTCTCATTCTTATATGAGTAAGATTATTACGGACAAGCCCAATAACCTTTTCAATTTCTCCAATATAGGCTACCAAAGTTATTTCAATGCCCAAGAGGAGGTAGATTTAATGGAACGACTGTTCTTTGATGCTTATAGATTAGGGGAGGTCGCAAATGATTTGGCCTTGGCGGAGCCGGTGTTGAGAAATGCCCATATGGTAAGTTTGGACGCAAGGGCGGTAAGGGCCAGTGAAATGGGTCTTGCCAACAGTTTTTCGCCCAACGGATTTTCGGGACGCGAGATTTGCACCATAGCCAGATATGCGGGTATAAGCGATAAAGTCTCCTTGTTCGGAATCTTTGAGATGGAAAACAACCCACAATCACAGCAGCTTGTGGCACAAATTGTATGGTATTTCATAGAGGGAATCAATTATAGAATCAATGAGTCCCCATATTCCAAAACTGATGATTTCCTTAGATATACCGTGCCCACGGAAGAAGAGGAACTTGTATTCCATAAAAGTCAACTTACCCAAAGATGGTGGATAGAGGTACCATCAATTTTTACTTCACATACTAAAGCAAACACACCTGCGTTATTACCATGCACCGAAAAGGATTATTTGGACGCATGTAATCAGAATATTCCCGAAAGGTGGTTTAAAGCTTATAAGAAAAGCTTTAACTAATTGAGATTGTTTTTTTATCGGATTAAGAGACTACGATACAATAATTTATATAAAATGTAGTTTTAGAAGTTAGAATAAATAATCGTTTTTGCAGTTTATAACCATAATCGAAATTTAACCTAAAGTATGAAGAAGCTATTGTTGTCATCTATAGCGTTTGTTTTTTTACTCACGAGCTGTGGGTCCAAAACAAAAGGAGAGCTAGTGGGAGCCCAAGGAAAAAAATGGTATCCCGAGAAACCATATGGTATGGAACTTATCCCAAGGGGTTCTTATATAATGGGTAAAAGTGAAGAAGACCAGGCGAAGGTTCTAAACGCACCTACAAAAACGGTTACCGTTCGTTCCTTTTACATGGACGATACGGAAATTACGAACAGTGAATACCGTCAATTTGTGGAGTGGGTTAAGGATTCTATCGTAAGAACACAATTGGCCATCTTGGCCGATAATCTTGGAATAGGTCCTGAAGAGGGCGGTATTGGGGATTACGCTTTTAAAGATGCCGATACGACTAGACTTTCCGAGTACGATAAATATATCCTGAACAATTACACCGGAATGGGAGATGACCTTTACGAAGGTAGGGCCCTTAACAAGGATGAAGATTTGATATGGGACGTTTCGGATTACCCGGATGAATATTACGCTGAGGTGATGGTAGATTCCATTTACCTGCCAGAAGAAGAATCCTATAATGGACTACGTACTATAGACGTAACTAAATTAAAATATAAATACAGCTGGATGGATATCGAAGCTGCAGCCCGTGCCGCCAAAAAAGGTAAGGGAAGTAGAAAAGATTTTATCCGTACAGAGGAACTGGAAATCTATCCAGATACAACGGTTTGGATCCGCGATTTTGAATATTCCTATAACGAGCCTATGCACAACGATTATTTTTGGCATGATGCTTACAGCGAATATCCAGTAGTCGGTATTTCATGGGAGCAGGCAAAAGCCTTCTGTAACTGGAGGACAAAGTTTAAGAACGACGATCAAAAGAGTAGAGGAAAACAATTCGTAAACCAGTTTAGGTTACCAACGGAAGCGGAGTGGGAGTACGCGGCAAGAGGTGGCATCGAAGGAGGTACTTATCCTTGGGGTGGACCTTACGTAATTAGTGATACGGGCTGTTTTATGGCCAACTTTAAACCACAACGTGGGGATTACGCAGCGGATGCGGCATTATATACCGTAGAGGCGAAGTCCTACGAACCTAACGATTTTAACCTGTACAATATGGCAGGTAACGTTTCTGAGTGGACAAACTCCAGCTACGATCCAAGTGCATACGATTATGTATCCACTATGAACCCGAATGGTGGCGATCAATCCAACTCTAGAAAAGTTATCCGAGGGGGCTCTTGGAAGGACGTTGCTTATTTCCTTCAAGTAAGTACAAGGGATTATGAATATGCGGATTCCGCCCGTAGTTATATTGGCTTTAGAACCGTACAGGATTATATGGGCGAAGAGGATTCAACCCAATAAATAAGTACTGTTAACAAACAAGATATATTTTAACACAAATTTCAAATTAGTTATTAACCAAATCTTTTATTATTAAACCCTAAATTAAATTTAAATCATGGCACAGTCAAAATCAACAAAGAAATTATTTAACATGGCCTATGGGCTAGGAGCTTCAGTAGTAATTATTGGAGCATTGTTTAAAATCCTTCACTGGGAATTTGGTCCGCTTACAGGTGGTCTTTTATTAGCCGTAGGTCTTATTACAGAGGCCCTTATTTTCGCCATCAGTGCATTTGAGCCAGTGGACGACGAGTACGATTGGTCTTTGGTATATCCTGAGTTACAGGGAGGTGCTTCCAATGGTAAGAAGAGCAACGAAGCTGCTCAGATCAAAGAAGCTGAAGCTTCCTTGTCCGCTAAATTGGATGAGATGTTAAGAGAAGCTGGCGTAGATGCCAACTTAATGGAAAGCTTAGGTTCTAGCATCAAGAATTTTGAAGGTGCTGCTAAGGGAATTGCTCCTACGGTAGATGCTATGCAATCTACGAAGAAATATTCCGAAGAAATGGTACACGCTGCCGCTCAGATGGAATCTTTGAACAGTCTTTACAAAGTACAATTGGAGAGTGCAAGCAAGCAGGCTTCCGTAAACGAGGAAGTGGTACAGAATGCAAGTGCACTTAAAGATCAGATGGCTTCATTGTCTACCAATCTTTCTTCTTTGAATGGAGTTTATGGTGGAATGTTATCTGCAATGAGTTCTAAATAATTGGATTTTAACCAAACCCAAATTAAACATTAATTAAAATCTAATTACAAAAACCATGGCAGGAGGAAAACAATCACCACGTCAGAAGATGATCAACCTTATGTATTTGATCTTCATCGCGATGTTGGCATTAAATATGAGTAAAGAGGTGCT
>CAJQMW010000060.1 GCA_905479535.1 uncultured Maribacter sp.
CATAATTGGGTTGTCCCATGCCCCCCCAAACTTCAATATGGTAGCCTCTAGGAAAATTTAATTTAGAATTATCTCCCCACCAAGGTGAGTAAACGTGCATTCCACCTACACCATCCTCATTATAGGAGGTTTTTCGGTCCATCAACCCAGGAATAACGCCCGCAGCACTTGAGCCCGTAGAGTCGTGCAAATACTTACCGACCAAATCACTACTGTTCCCAAGACCGTTCGGATGTTGCTTGCTTTTAGAGTTCAAAAGGATCCTTGCAGAACTACAGGCCGATGCGGCCAATACCACTACCTTTCCCCTAAGCTTATATTCCTTTCGGTCCTCTTTGTTAATGTACGATACGCCGGTGGCCTTTCCTTCCTCGTTAACCGTAACTTCACGTACCATACTATTCACGTATAACTTTACCTTACCACCACTTTTCTGCGCAGGGAAAATCAAACAACTACCTGCTGAGAAATCAGCATAAACAGAACATGAACGGTTGCACTGCCCACAATAAAAACAAACCCCACGTTCGTTGTTTATTTTTTTTGTCAATATGGAAAGTCGTCCAGGAATGACAGGTATATTCGATTTTTTTGCTCCGTTTATATAAAATAGTTCGTGCAACCTTGGTTTTGGTGGAGGAAGGAAAAATCCATCGGGATCATCTTCAAGACCCTCGTTCGTTCCAAAAACACCGATTAATTTGTCCAATTTATCGTAGTACGGTTTGACATCGTCATAGCCTATGGGCCAATCATCACCATGTCCATCGCGAGTTTTACCTTTAAAATCTTTTGGCCCAAAACGTAGGGAAATACGTCCCCAATGATTCGTTCTCCCTCCGAGCATTCTAGAGCGCCACCAACGAAAAGTTGTTCCCTCTGCGTGTGTGTAGGGCTCTCCCTCTACTTCCCAATCACCGTAGGACATGTCCCATTCCCCAAAAGCACGGTCGGTACCTGCCCCTCTTCTTGGTGATTCGTAAGGCCATTTTAATTGGGTCATTGTTTTAGGATCGGCAGGATCAAAAAAAGGGCCTGCTTCCACTACAGCTACGTTTAGACCTGCATCAGCCAATTGTTTGGTAGCCATACTGCCACCAGCACCGGAACCTACGACAATTACATCATAGATTTCTGTAGATTCTTTTATTTGCATGGAAAATTATTTAATTCTTCCCAATTTAATATTTTAAATAAAACTTGGAAGCATTTTTTATACCAACAACTTAATATCTCGTACCTGCATGCTTAAAAGTGACACGGAAGTACATAAATACCCCCACGAAATACTTTCTTCCATTTATTGATTTCTAAGCACCCGAGGTTACAATATGTTTTAAACATGATAATCATTCATTAACTTAACATTATAATGGCAACTCTTTTTAACTCTTAATCATATTCATCATGGCCGATAATTTCTTTTTGAATCGTAGAAATTTTATAAAAGGAGCTTCCGCCTCTTTATTACTATCCTCTGTTGGAGCTTATGGTATGGAATACTTTACCCAAGAAAAACCAAAGAGCGTTGGCTTAATAGGAACAGGGTGGTACGGTACCAGCGACCTTTTTAAATTGATACAAGCAGCTAACGTAGAGGTGATTGCGCTTTGCGATGTGGATTCCAACTTCCTTAATGAAACTGCTGAATTGGTTTCCCAACGACAAAAATCCGGCAAAAAACCCAAGCTTTATTCTGATTATCGAAAAATGTTGGGAAAAAAGGATTTGGACATTGTTCTTATTGGGACCCCGGACCATTGGCATGCCTTACAAAGTATCGAAGCTCTTAAAGCGGGCGCCCACGTCTATGTTCAAAAACCCATAAGTGTTGATGTCATTGAGGGTGAAGCAATGGTCGCCGCAGCAAGAAAATATGATAAGGTGGTACAGGTAGGAACCCAAAGAAAAAGCACACCCCACTTGATCGATGTAAAAAAACAAATTGTGGATCAAGGTCTACTAGGGAAAATTGGACATGTAGAAATGTGCTGTTACTACCATATGAGGGCTAACGGAAATCCGCCGGAACAACCGGTACCGGATTTTTTGGATTACGAAATGTGGACCGGGCCCGCGCCTATGAGACCCTATGACGGCATTCCCCATAGAAGATGGTGGCGTACTTTTAGGGAATATGGCAATGGTATTGTTGGCGATATGTGCATACATATGTTGGATACCGTCAGATGGATGTTAGATTTGGGCTGGCCAAAGGAAATCAGTTCACAAGGAGGAATTTATGTTCAGAAAGAAGGCAAATCCAATATCTCGGATACGCAAACTGCGGTCTTTGAGTATGACGAACTTAACTGCGTGTGGCAGCATAGAACTTGGGGAAACCCTGCCGACCCCGATTATCCATGGGCTTTTAAAATTTATGGGGACAAGGGTGTGTTGAAAGGTAGTACCATGAAAGCTGATTTCGTACCCAATGGTAAGGGAGAACCGATACATTTTGACGTACTGTACGAAAAAGAAAAATACCCGGAAGACCTTGTTGAAAAAGATATTGAGTTGCATGCAGCTCCGGCCACTAGTGTAAAGATTTGATATTAGTCGA
>CAJQMW010000061.1 GCA_905479535.1 uncultured Maribacter sp.
TTAGATGCTATTGATCTGCATATCTATTTAAAAAAGTTTTTTGGGTTCTCCAAGTTCAAAGGTCTTCAGGAAGAAGTGATTAAAAGTATACTTAAGGGGAACAATACCTTTGTGATTATGCCTACGGGCGGGGGCAAATCCCTATGTTACCAGCTTCCGGCATTAATGCAGGAAGGCACTGCTATCATAGTCTCCCCTTTAATAGCATTGATGAAGAATCAGGTAGACGCCATAAGAGGGGTATCCTCGGAGGTGGGCATCGCCCACGTATTAAATTCGTCCTTGAACAAAACAGAAGTAAAGCAAGTTAAGGAAGACATTACCAACGGCATCACTAAATTGCTTTATGTAGCGCCAGAATCCCTCACAAAGGAAGAAAATGTAGAATTTTTACGTTCGGTTACCCTCTCCTTCGTGGCTGTTGACGAAGCGCATTGTATTTCTGAATGGGGGCATGATTTTAGACCGGAATATCGAAATCTAAAATCCATTGTAGGTCGCTTAGGTGATGATATTCCAATTATTGGTTTGACGGCAACGGCAACGCCCAAGGTACAAGAGGATATCATTAAAAATCTAGGCATTAACGATGCTGTACTCTTTAAGGCATCTTTTAATAGGCCTAACTTATTTTATGAGGTACGCACAAAAACGGAAAATGTAGAGGCGGATATTATTCGTTTTGTAAAACAGAATTCAGGCAAATCCGGTATTGTATACTGTTTGAGCCGTAAAAAAGTAGAAGAACTGGCACAGGTATTGCAAGTGAACGGAATTAGTGCCGTTCCGTACCATGCGGGCTTTGATGCCAAAACCAGATCCAAATATCAGGACATGTTCTTGATGGAAGATGTGGATGTGGTCGTTGCGACCATTGCCTTTGGAATGGGGATAGACAAACCGGATGTTCGCTATGTTATTCACCACGACATTCCCAAAAGTATAGAGAGTTATTATCAAGAAACGGGACGTGCCGGTAGGGATGGAGGCGAAGGGCACTGTCTGGCCTTTTATTCTTATAGAGATATCGAAAAGTTGGAAAAATTCATGTCCGGGAAACCTGTGGCGGAGCAGGAAATCGGTAACGCTTTATTGCAAGAAGTCGTTGCCTATGCAGAAACCTCCATGTCCCGGCGTAAGTTTATGCTCCATTATTTTGGGGAGCAGTTTGACGAGGTCAATGGGGACGGTGCCGATATGGATGATAATACCAGAAACCCGAAAGAAAAAGAAGAGGCGAAAGACAATGTCCTTAAACTACTAAAGGTGGTCAAAGGAACCAGTGAGAAGTTCAAATCCAAGGAAATTGTGAATACCCTCCGTGGTAAAAGCAATGCAATCATAGCTTCCCATAAGACCAATGAGAAGGACTTTTTTGGAATGGGCTCGGACAGGGATAAGAGTTACTGGATGGCGTTGGTTAGGCAAGTACTGGTGGCTGGTTTGTTGAAGAAGGAAATAGAGCAGTATGGTGTACTCCATCTAACGGAAGCCGGGGAAAAATTTCTTAAAAACCCGGAGTCTTTTATGATGACCAAGGACCATGTTTACAATGCGGAAAACGACAATGCCATCGTCGGAGCCGCTAAATCTGGTGGTGTTGCCGACGAGAAACTCCTAAAGCAGCTAAAAGATCTTAGAAAAGCGCAAGCCAACACGTTGAACGTGCCACCTTTTGTCGTATTTCAAGACCCATCTTTGGAGGATATGGCGCTTAAGTACCCTATCACCACCGAAGAACTTCTTAATATCCATGGGGTAGGTGAAGGAAAGGCCAGAAAATATGGAAAACCGTTTGTGGATTTCATCAGTTCCTACGTTGAGGAGAATGAAATTATAAGACCGGATGATTTGGTCGTTAAAAGCACGGGTGCCAATTCCGGACTTAAACTGTACATCATCCAAAATGTAGATCGTAAGCTACCTCTAAGCGATATTGCCTCTGCAAAGGGATTGGAAATTCCCGAATTGATCAAAGAAATGGAACAGATTGTGTTTAGTGGTACAAAATTAAACCTTGGTTATTGGATCGATGAGGTTTTAGATGAAGACCAGCAGGAGGAGATACACGAGTATTTTTTAGAGGCAGAGACGGACGACTTGGAAGAGGCAATGAAAGAGTTTGATGGGGAATATGAAGATGAAGAACTGCGTCTTTATCGCCTTAAGTTTATAAGTGAGGTTGCCAATTAATCAGACCACAGGTTTTTCCAGTAATCGGATGGTCATTTTCTCAGCATCAAAGGCCGCATTGATGCCAATCGGAAATGTAAAACGATGTTCAACATGGCCGAAACTCATCCCACAGGCAGATGCTATACCCAAAGGTTTGATCCGGTCAAGGATTACTTCTTTTAGGCTAAAGGATTTTGGGTTGGTGCTCTTGTTGCATCCAGCGCAGACCCCAAAGATAATACCAGCTGCCTTATTAAACGATTTGCCTTAATCTAAATAATTCCCCGACGGCTCTGCCTCCTTTCCGGTTTACCTCTCCTCTTGCATCCGACGAGCGTAGCGAGAGGAACGCACAAGGTCGGAACTGCATTTTCGCCCCCGAATGGTCGGGGCTGGGTGGGGCAAAATATAATCCCGCACGTGCGGGACGGTTTTTGGCCCCTTTGGCCAAAATGAAACTGGCGAAATACCCCTATGGCTTGCCTTGGGGATAGTCAGTTTCAAGAAATTTTTTATCTGCGTCAGCATTCTGTCTATACGATAAGGAGCCTCTTCTACATCCTCAATACAAACCAACTTGCCTGTAAAGTCTATTTCATGCGGTGTGCCTGTAAGGCCATTGATCAAAGATAAGACTCCCTCCGCATAACGCTCCATTAACGTTCCCCGAAGTATTGGTATACCTTTCATATTCCTCTTTTTTTGGAAAGGCCGTGGTCAGTTCTACATTGTCAATAAATTCATAACCTTTGGCACCCTGCAGTATACGTTGAAAAGAACCAATACTATACTCATTATCCAAGGTGCTGCCTACAGGCCCATGAAAACCGACCAATCCTGTCTTAAAAAAAACACCGCTTAACAACGCCGTAATGTCGCTAA
>CAJQMW010000062.1 GCA_905479535.1 uncultured Maribacter sp.
AAATGGAGCTTGATGCACCGGCAACCCATCCATTCATTGAAAAATACACACAAGCGATCAAAAAAGGGTAGTTGATTCCTTTAACCCTTTCTGCCAAGGCTCTTCCAAGGATGGCCACCACCACGATCATCCCAAAACTAATGAGGGAAAGTAATGCTCCCATAAGGACTACCCAAAAATAAACTTGCTTAGGAGTACGTAGATATCCCGCTATGTAATCAATTCCTTTTTCCACAGGGGTAGATTGGGCTATGCTATAGGCGGTAACGATGATAAGAGCTATTTGCATACCGAAAGCGAGCAAGGACCAAAAGCCGTCAAACCATCCTGAGATAATTTCTAAAGGGGTGGAAGGGGTAAAAAAGAATGCTGACAGTGCGGTAACCAGGGTCAGTATTAATGCAAAAACAAAGGCACTGGGCATGTATTTGACGAAACCGTCCGCGAATTTCTGACCTATTTTTGTTATCATAATTTTCTGAAAACCCTTTTAAGCTTTCCGGAAAAATAGACAATTAATCACAAAAATTATAACCTTTCTAATTCATGGGAATTTCCATGACCAATACCTTTGAATTGGAAATTGACGTGAAATCAAAACTTTTGGTTTCCCAAATGCCATAACCGTCACGTTTTTCCAGTCTTTGTCCATTTACTTTAACGGTCCCTTCCAAAACGAAGATGTAAATACCGTTTTCGGGCCTTTTAAGATGGTAAGTACTGGTTTTTCCCGGCTCAAAATCCCCTAAATGAAACCAGGCATCCTGATGTATCCATACACCCTGGTCGTTAGCGTTTGGTGAAAGGATTTGATAAAATTCATTCGGGGTTTTCATATCGGCTATGGATATCTGGTCATATCTGGGGCTTACATTTTGCTTGTTGGGTATGATCCAAATTTGAAGAAATTTTACGACTTCATTTTTGTTCTTATTGTACTCACTGTGGGAAACTCCGGTACCGGCGCCCATCACCTGGATGTCTCCTTCTTTAATGATGGCGGAATTCCCCATATCGTCCATATGCTGCAAATCGCCCTCCAAAGGAATCGATATAATTTCCATATTGCTATGGGGATGGGTGCCAAATCCCCTACCACCGGAAACCACATCATCGTTCAGTACTCTCAAAACTCCAAAATTCATACGTTCCGGATTGTAATAATTGGCAAAACTGAAGCTGTGATGGGAATCTAGCCACCCATGATCGGCATGCCCGCGTGTATCTACCTTGTAAAGTACGGTTTTCATATTCCTGAGGTTTTTGAGTTTGGGAACTTGGCCGTAGAAGGTAATGAAAAATTACCATTATCAATTTTTAACGAGCCCGATAAAAAGGTCGTCCTATAGGACATATGAAAATTCCAAAAAATATCCAAATATGTTACTTTTTTATCTACATCGACTTTTGGGAATGTTAGAGTAATTTTTTGAATTCTAACAACGCCGAGTTTAAATAACCTGGCTTAAGTTATCGAGCAAACAATTTCCTGAACTTCCTCGGCAGTATAATATATTGATAATAGGTATGGATTAAATTAGGGCCTGTTAACACTAAACGAAAACCATGGATTTTTTGATGATTTTTTCGGATTTCGAGGCGATTTTGGGTAAACATAGCGGGCTACGTGGCCAAAAATCAACACTGAAATCTAGAAAAAAGGGCGGAAAAGCCACTTTTGGGCTTAGTGTTAAAAGGCCTTAATCTTTACCTATCTCAGGAATAATCAATTTATCAATTCATTTTTATCATATTGATTACCCTGTTTCGTTTTTGATTTTGGGTCAAAACGATAACTTAAGGATAAATTGATTTGACGTACCCGACGCTGCAACTCCAAATCACGGGTAAAATCGCTTCCGAAACTGGTCACCCTTCGAATATTCGAGTTGAGAACGTCTATGACGTTAATAGTAAGAGCCCCCTTTCCTTTAAAGATATCATAGTTCATTCCCATATTCGTTGAGTAAATACCTTTTCTTCGATACTGCCCGGTTTCAATTGGACCTCTATAGTTATTTTGCCATTGTAGCTTAAGTTTTTTCGACAAATTAATTGTGTGGTTAAAACGGCCATATATTAATACCCCCTTCCCATTGAAACTAGCACCTCTTACACTCCCTATCTGTGTAAAGCCGTTAAAAGTACTTTCAAAATAAATATCCCACCAATTTGTAGGCTTATAGGACACTCCTAATTCTAGACCATAAGCCGTGTAGGTTCCAATATTCGTTAGTGTAGAGGCGAACACTTCTCGTCCTTCCCCATTAATTGTGATTATCTGCTTTTCAACAAAAAGCTCTACTTCATCTTCTGTATTTCTAAAATATATTGTTGGCGTTAAACTTAATGAGTTGGAAATTTTGAGGGAATACGCTAGTTCGATTCCAAAAGTATATGAAGGGTTTATGTCGGGATTGCCAACGAATATATTTCGTTCATCAGTATAACTAGAAAATGGCAAAAAAATAAAACTGGAAGGCCTCCTTATACGTCGCGTAAACGACAGTCTATACTCTTCACTATCGTTTGGGTTATAATTTATAAAACCAGAAGGAAACCAGTCCGTGAAACTTTTATCTATTTCGGTAGTTTCGTTTTCATCGTTCAATGTTATATCGGTCAGTTCTGAACGTAATGAAAGTTGAAAAGCTATTTTTTCATATTCTTTTCCAAATTGAACATAAAAGCTATGAATATTTTCCTGAAATTCTGTTCTGTTGGTAAATTCAGAAATAGGAACAAATGTATCCCCCAAACCTGTAACTACTTCAAAGTCGTTCTCTACCCGTTTAAACAAGCCTAGATAACCAAGTTCAATTTTATGAGTGCCTTTTAATGGAAGTTCATAATCTGCCGAAAGCAGAAGTCGACGATTCTCCTCAGCGCTCATCGTTCTATCAGTATTCAAAAATGTCATTTCTGTAAAAGATGAATTCTCTACAATTTCGGAATTCTCGTCATTTTTGGTAAACTGTCCGTTGGCCCCAAACTTTATCACCTGTCCAACGGTATCCAATTCAATCGAATAGTTTATTTCTCCTTGCAAAAAATCATTTTTCTCTATTTCATCCTCAAAACGTTCTGAACTTGCCAATAACAGGGTGTCCTCAAAATCATTATAAAAAGTAGAATTGTCATTAATTGCTTTAGCCTTGCGATATGTTAAGGATACGGACAAAGTTTGTTTTTTAGCAATATCGTAGGCGCCACCTATGTTAACCAAACCATATAATTGCTTTCGTATGCGGTCTGAGTTTTGAAAGGTTAGATTGGGAGTTGTTTCAAAGTTATCCAACGCCACACTATTTTTGCCGATCGGCTCTGAATAACCCATACCAGAATTTATAAACCAGCTACTTTTTTCATTCCCCCCGTTGATATTAATATTACTTCCCGCATTTAAGCGATATCCCCCAAAAATCTCTACACTACCGTTGAATCCTTTAGTTTCCCCTTTTTTTAATACG
>CAJQMW010000063.1 GCA_905479535.1 uncultured Maribacter sp.
GAAAACAACATGGATTAAGAACTAAATAATGCTCTAATTAATAACTTATTTCTGGATTGCCGTTACGGGTCAAGAGTCAGAGTTTACTACAGGCAGCATTCGAAAGGCAATTTTTATGCTTTCCATACCTATGATTTTGGAAATGCTGATGGAGTCCATTTTTGCCTTGGTGGACATTGCCTATGTTTCACAGGTAAGCGTAAATGCTGTTGCAACCATTGGGCTTACGGAATCGGTCGTAACCTTGGTATATGCGGTTGCCATCGGATTAAGCATGGCAGCGACGGCCGTGGTTGCCCGTAGGGTAGGAGAGAAGGATATTAATGGGGCCAAAGAGGCCGCGGTACAAGCCATAGGTTTGGGTGTATTGGTTTCGATTGTTGTTGGGGTTTTTGGATTTATTTATGCCAAAGAAATTTTAACGCTTATGGGAGCGGAGCCCGACCTTATTGCCGAAGGTCATGGTTATACAAAGTTGCTTTTAGGCGGGAACCTAACCATCATGTTGCTATTTCTTATCAATGCTGTTTTCCGTGGTGCCGGTGATGCATCAATAGCCATGTGGACTTTGGTACTCTCCAACGGGCTAAATATAATTCTAGACCCGATTTTTATTTTTGGATGGGGACCCATCCCGGAACATGGTGTTATGGGGGCAGCTATAGCAACCAACATTGGACGCGGAACTGCCGTACTTTTTCAATTGGGAATCCTGTTTTTTGGATGGAGTAGAATTAAGCTGGCTTTTAGCGACTTGATCATAAACGTAAAGGTGATGCTCAATTTAGTACGGGTTTCCATAGGGGGAATCGCCCAATTTCTGATCGGCACGTCCAGCTGGGTGTTTTTAATGCGGATGATGTCCGAATTTGGGAGCGAAGTCTTGGCCGGTTATACGATTGCCATACGCGTGATGCTTTTTACCTTAATGCCTTCCTGGGGAATGAGTAATGCCGCCGCAACATTGGTAGGTCAAAATTTGGGCGCAAGTAAACCGGAGCGTGCAGAAACATCGGTCTGGAAGACGGGAAAATACAATGCTTACTTTATGGGAGCCGTATCGTTGGTTTACATGTTTTTTGCTAGAGAAATTGTAGGTTGGTTCAATAGCACACCGGCGGTAATCGAAAACGGAAGTCTCTGTTTGCAGATTATAGCGGCAGGTTACATTTTTTATGCCTATGGCATGGTAGTAACCCAAGCCTTTAATGGTTCTGGGGATACCGGTACCCCTACACGAATCAATCTAATTGCTTTTTGGCTTTTTCAATTACCATTCGCTTACCTGGCAGCCTTTTATTTTAATTTAGGGGCACTTGGGGTGTTTTTGGCCATCACCTTAGCTGAAGTTTTGTTGGCGATTATTTCTATTGTTTTATTCCGTAAGGGGAAATGGAAAGCCTTTAAGGTTTAGTCTAATTCCGTACCTTTAAGTAATATTTTTTAAAGTTATTTCCAATATGAAGAAAAAAGGATTGAATACAATTTGTACGCATGTAGGGGAACTGGTTGACGAACAACATAAGGGAGCCATTTCACCACTATATATGAGTACTTCCTATGCGTTCGACGATGTTGATATTAAAAGGTACCCCAGATATTTCAATACTCCCAATCAAGAAGGGCTTTGCAAAAAGATTGCGGCTTTGGAACATGCCGAGGATGCTTTAATATTCGGTAGTGGTATGGCCGCGGTAAGCACTGCACTGATGGCGTTTTTAAGGGCGGGTGACCATGTGGTTTTGCAGCAAACCTTGTACGGGGGCACCTATAATTTGGTAACGGAGGAATTTAGTAAATATGGAATTACCTATTCTTTTACCGAAGGATGGGAAACCAAAGATTTTGAGGCTAAAATCAACGAGAATACCAGGGTTGTTTATATTGAAACCCCTTCCAATCCATTATTAACGATTACCGATTTAAAAGGTGTGGCCCAACTTGCCAAAAAACATGGAATAATTTCCATGATCGACAATACTTTTGCCAGCCCCGTGAACCAAAATCCGATTGATTTTGGAATTGATATCGTTATCCATAGTGCCACTAAATATATGGGTGGGCATTCGGATATCTGTGCCGGTGCCGTTGCTTCGTCCCAGGAACATATGGAACGTATATTCCATTTAGCAAAGAACTTTGGGGGTAGTCTAAGCGACTATACGGTTTGGTTGTTGGAGCGCAGTATTAAAACTATGGGATTACGGGTTAAGGCGCAAAACGCAAATGCGATGGAAATGGCGGAGTTTCTTTATCAGCATGATGATATAGATGCAGTTTATTACCCCGGGTTGCCTTCCCATAAGGGCCATGCTTTGGCAAAGCAACAAATGCGAGGTTTTGGGGGCATGCTTTCCTTCGAACTAAAACCCTATCTAGACCCCTCAATGTTTCAAAAATCATTACAGCTCATTAAATCCTCCATGAGTCTTGCGGGAGTGGAAAGTACCGTATTATCTCCGACACAGACTTCTCATGCCCTAATGGGCCCGGAAGTTAGGGCAGAGCAGGGCATAGCTGATGGACTGATTCGGTTTTCTTTAGGTATAGAGGAAACAGAGGACTTAAAAGAAGATATAGGGCAGGCTTTGGAAAAGACAAAAAACAAGGCTTCGGTTTCTTCCAACACGTAAGGATTCATCACCGGTTTACGACTGAATCTTGATTACAAATCAACCATAAAAATCAATGAAATTAGATATACTAGTATTTGGGGCCCACCCGGATGACGCAGAACTTGGTGCCGGAGGCACGATTGCAAAAGAGGTTTCAAGAGGTAAAAAGGTCGGGATTATTGATCTTACCCGAGGTGAGCTTGGGACTAGGGGCTCGGCAAGAATAAGGGATGAAGAAGCTGGCGCAGCTGCAGAAATATTGGGGGTTGTAGTGCGCGAAAACTTAAAATTCAGGGATGGCTTTTTTAGGAACGACGAGCACCATCAAATGGAAATCATTAAGATGCTCCGAAAGTATAGGCCCGATGTTGTGCTTTGCAATACCATAGAAGATCGGCATATAGATCATGCAAGAGGCAGTGAATTGGTAAGTCACTCCTGCTTTTTAAGTGGTTTAATGAAGATCGAAACTCAGCTCGAGAAGGAAGTTCAAGAGGCATGGCGACCAAAAGTGGTATACCATTATATACAATGGAAAAATATAAAACCTGATTTTGTTGTAGATATTAGTGGTTTCATCTCAAAAAAAACCGACGCAATAGCAGCTTACGCTTCCCAATTTCATGATCCCGATAGCGATGAGCCAGAAACGCCAATAAGTAGTAAAACGTTTATAGACAGTGTGCATTACAGGGCACGGGACCTGGGTAGATTAATAGGGAAAGATTATGCCGAAGGCTTTACCGTAGAACGCTTATTGGCGGTTGATTCCTTGGATGCCTTGGTCTAAGCTGTTTTCTTATAGTGCTTTTTAGCCTTTGGAATCGTAAAGTAGAAACTGGAGCCCTTGCCAGGTGCGCTTTTTACCCAAATGATTCCATTGTTTTTTTCTACCATTTCCTTACATAAGGACAGTCCTAATCCGGTACCTTTTTCATCATTGGTGCCGTAGGTGGTATGCGAAGAATTTCTATTGAATATTTTACCCATGGTCTCCTCGTTCATACCAATACCGTTATCCCTAACGTAAATTTCCCATTGATTCGGCTTTTCGGTTGCTCCAATGGTAACCATACCTTTTTCTGGGGTAAATTTAAGTGCGTTACTGATTAAATTCCGGATTACAATATCCATCTGATCAGCATCCGACCATGTTAAGGTATGGTGTTCCAATCTATTAATAAGTTTGATGGATTTACTCGATGCTATTTCGGATAAAAGCGCAATGTTATCCCCAACAATAGTTTCCAAAGCCGTGATGCCCGGTTTAGTAATGGAGCCGTTCATTTGAGTCTGACCCCAAGACAATAAGTTGTTCAACGTAAACGATATATGATCTATATCTGTCTTTAACTTAGGCACGAAACTCAGGAATTCATCCTTAGACATTTCTCCCTCCTTAAATAGCTTTATAAGCCCTTGAAAAGCCCCTATAGGTCCGCGAAGGTCATGCCCAATAATGGAAAAAAGTTTGTCCTTGGTATGGTTTACATCTTTTAAATGCTCTTCATTTTTCTTAAGGTCCTCCGTTTTGGTAATCAATTCTATGTTTAAACTTTGTTGAATTTTGGCATTTCTTCTGATTAGCATCGTAATTCCAAAGGAAATCAGTAAAATGAACAGGGCTATGTAGATGTAGACTTTTTGTTTTGCCAAGGCCTTTTCGTTCTCTAAAAGGAGTCGTTTTTTTTGTTGGTCATATTGTATTTTGGTCTTTAACATGGTAAGACCCTTTTCATTTTCATTTTTTGACAACAAATCTGTAACATCCTGATAACGTTCATGGTACATTAAGGCAGTTTCAAAATCTCCCTTTGTTTTGTACCATGAATGAAGAATTTTAGAGGATTCCTGTATGCCTGGTTTATCTTTTATTCTTTTAGAAAGGTCATAGGCCTCTATTGCATAAATTTCGGCAATACTATCTTTTTTTAATCCCAATGAAGCTTTCGCCATCCCGTTCAGTAATATTAATTCTGATCTTTCATCGTTTAAGTCATTATACAATAAACGACTTTGGTTATACCAGTACATGGCCCAATTGTACTTCTTTTGCTTTAAATATACCTTGCCCTTAATTTGATAGGCGTAGGCCAGCCAATCAATAATTTTTTTCTCTTCAAATATTCTAATGGAACTATTGGCATTGTACATGGCATGGTCCAACTGACCCATATCCGCAAAGGCAGAAGCCATATTGCTCATAGTCTCGGCCATGAACACCGGGCTCCCAATTTCTTTGTTAATTGCCTTCACCTTTTTGTAAAAAACCATAGCCTGCTCATAATCTTTAAGGGATATGTAAAGATTGGCAATGTTTTCGTTGACCACGGAAAGTATATCTTTTTCATCGGCTTTTTGCGCCAATTCTACAGTTTCTAAATACTGCTGTAAGGCTTGTGAGTAGTCCCCTAAGTATTCATATTCCCTTGCAAGGTCGTCTTTGGCTTCTAAAAGTAATTTTGAGTCTTCCATTTGTGCCGCTAATTGCATCACCGACTTAAATTTCTGGATCGCTAGGTCATGTTTGCCTTTATCCGAATAATAAATGCCAAAACTTGATAATGAAACTGCTTTGCCCTTAGTGTATTCAGACTTTTCGCTAAGACTCATGGCTTCTTCGGATAGTATAAAAAGGCTGTCCAGATTGTAGTAGCGTAATTGTATCGCAAGCTCCAACAAATTATTGATGTGAAGCGTATCTTGCACGTTGAATTGGGATTGACTTCTCTGTTTTTTTATTTCATAATAGAGACTGTCACGGACGTTCAACTGGGAAAATAAACTTGTATTCACGGTTACCAGAATGAGAAACAATGTGAATAGCTTCTTTTGTGGAAATACCTTCTTTAAGAATAAAATTGAACTCACGAACATCTCTTACTGACCTGATATATTCCTTAAAAATAACGTTAGTTCTTTATGGACAGATAATTAATGTTGTGAAATGCAGATTTTTGTGTGTTTCGTCCGCTTAATTGTGTATTTCATCGATATTTGAAATATATAAAAGAATATTATTACCTAAATAACAAATACAAGTAAAGATTAAAATATGTTTTTATTTAACTAAATATGCTCATTTTTTAGGTAATGAAACTACTACTGTGGTACCTTCATTAGCAGAACTTTTTATGGTTAGGTCCCCATTATTTATCTCTACCATTTCCTTGCAAAGGGCCAGACCTAAACCTGTTCCCTTCTCATTGTTGGTACCGAAGGTCGAATAATGTGTTGACCCGTCAAATATTTTAGCAAGATTTGATTGGCTAATTCCTACACCATCATCATTTACAGAGACTATCAATTGATTTCCATCCGCTATAGCGCTGATGGATATCGTCCCGTTTTGCGGAGTAAACTTGATTGCATTGCTTATCAGATTTCTGAACACCACATTAAAATGGTTAAAGTCCACGTGAACATGCATACCCTCTACTAGATGATTTTCAAAAGAAATAGATTTCTTAGCGATATCCTTACGGAATAAATGCTTTATGGCTTCTATTTCATTACTAACATAAATAGTTTCGGGGTGTAATTTCGCTCCTTTCATTTGAGTTAAACCCCAATTTAGAAGATTGTCCAAAGTAAAATGAATATGTTCAATATCATGCTTCAATTTCGGGCCATATTTTTTAAAATAGGTTTCCCCTTTGGGACTCTCCAAAGCTAAATCCAAAAGTTCTTTTAACGATACAATAGGCCCTCTAAGGTCGTGGCCAACAATGGAGAAGAGTTTATCTTGATCTTTATTAATTTTATTCAGTTTTTTCTGATTATCGGAAAGGATTACCGTTTTCTCTTCAAGGGCTTTGTTGAGTTTCTTTTCTCTCCGGTTGGCACTTATCATGAGCATTACAATAATGATTGACGAGACTAAACCTAAAGTTGCCCATTGCACATATTTCCTCTGTTCAGCAACTTTTTTGTCATTTTCAATTTGTAGTGCCAATTTGTCTCTCTCGAATTTTATTTTGGTATTAAGCATCCCAATGTCTCTCTGTTGTTTATCCCTGGAGATAGAATCGGCATATACCCTTGCCAGTTCCAAATAAGCAAGTGCGCTATTCGTTGAATTTTTGTTTTTATTTAGTTGATATAATGCCCTATAACATTTTTCTAAGCCTGTTTTAAGTTGAAAGGATTCAAACAGTTCAAGGCTCCTTAATAGGTGAGACTGGGCGAGTTGAATATTTCCAAGCTTTAGGTTTGCCATGCCCTTTCCATAATTCACGTCGGCCTCACCTTTAACATCTTCTAACGATTCGTGGATTATTGAAGCTTTATTGTATAATTGAAGTGCTTTTTTATACTCATGATTACCTAAATACAATTCAGCTTTAGAAATAAAAGCGAAAGCGCGCCATTCCGGAACTTTCAGTTTTGTGAAAATCTCAATGCTTTCATTCAGATATTCCAGTGATTTTGGCATATCCCCTTTTTTCATATACAAAAAACCTAGGTTACTAAAAACTCTACCAGAAGTAATCTCATCATTAAGCAAGGGAAGTTTTTCAAGGGCATTATTATAGAATGTGATAGCCTCTTCATAATCCTCTATAAGTGAGAACATGGTACCCAAATTCATGTTCATGTTCACTATACCCATTTGCAAATTTTGCATTTCCGATATTTCTAATGACGCTAAAAACGAAGTGTAAGCGTTTGGATAGTTACCTAAGACAAAATTGGCTTGCCCGATCTGATTATGAATCTTGGCCCTTAATTTGAAAAAATCAGAGGGCATTGATTCTAATAGGGCAGTACAATAATCAATCGTTATATCCGGTTTACCGTTAAAAAGATAATAGTCCGCCAAGTTGGAGGTGGACTTAAAGACACCTATTCCATACCCCATCTCCTTACTTAGGCGTAGTGCTTTATTGGCTAGCGTAAAAAGGCTGTCCTTATCATAATATCTTAGTTCCCAACCTAGCTTGTTCAGGGTATTTATATACGAGGTATCCTTTGGTGTAAAGTTTGGAACTTTTTGTAAATCTTCCAGTTTTTGCCTTAGATGGGCAATGCTATCCAGTTGTGCCTGTAAATTGAAGAATACCCCAATAAGAAAAAACAGCAGTATTTTTTCTCTTATTTTCAGATTTAGTTTTGGTAAAATGGACAATGAAGTATGTGTTAAAATGCTGTTATCTTTAATATCCTAATTTAACCAAAATATGTTTTAAATTATATCCAAATAATTTATCCAATTCAAATATATTATTTGCTAGGAACACTGAAAAAAATTATCTTTGCCATCGCTTCTAAAATGGTGGTTGTAGCTCAGCTGGTTAGAGCATCGGTTTGTGGTACCGAGGGTCGCCGGTTCGAACCCGGTCTTCCACCCATACAGTAGTTAAAGCGAAAAGTCCTGGATGCTCATCCGGGATTTTTTTATTCCCGCGGTTTACTATTTCCATATTTAACAATTAAAAAAAACCTTCGATAAGAAGGGCTTTTACTTGAAACCCTTAGGATAGATTACCTAGAAGCTTTGTCCACAATGATGCGTTGCTCCTTATTGGCAATTTCCCAAGCGGTATAAAATATTAA
>CAJQMW010000064.1 GCA_905479535.1 uncultured Maribacter sp.
ACCAGTAGGGCTGGTATTGTTCCGCTATATCTGCGTAAGGATATTGCAGGACCCATGTGCAGAACGGTCGAGGATGCCACCCGGACCTTCAACCTCATCACTGGTACAGACGCCAAGGATTCCATTACTTTATATGCTAAAGGAAGAACGGAGACCGACTACATGCGTTATTTAGATCGTAATGGACTTAGAAATGCGAGGATAGGTGTGCTTAGGGAATTGAGTGACGACGATCCTGATTCCGAAATCACATCACTATTCAATACAGCTATAGGTGATCTTCGCGATTTGGGCGCAACAGTTTTAGATTCTGTGATCATTCCAGACTTTAATCAATTGAGAAGAAATCAGTGGTGCAATACCTTTGGGCAGGATATTGAATCGTATTTAGCCGAGTACTTAGATAACGATACCCTCTCAACGGTGGAAGATATTATACGAATAGGGGATCCGGAACCTTTTGTTTCCGAAAGATTAGTACGCAATAGGGATGCAATGAACGGTCGTGATGGTGTTCCCTGTGGAAACACTTATACCGATGAGCGTAATATCGCCTTTAGGGAGGCTATTGAAAAAACAATGGACGAACTGGAATTGGATGCCATTATTTATCCTTCTTGGAATAATAGGCCGGCGACCATCGAAAACTTTCAGGAAGAGTATCGCGGCGATAATAGTCAAATCATCGCACCGCATACAGGGCAGCCAGCATTTACTGTACCCATGGGCTTCACTTCTGGAAATCTACCCGCAGGACTTCAATTTTTGGGGCGCATGTATTCCGAACCTACCTTAATACGTTTGACCTATGCTTACGAACAGGGAACTGAACATAGAAAAAAACCTAACCTCTAATTTGCGTTGTATATGAAAGTATTTTTCACATTTAGCCTCTTCTGGATGACCACCATTGCCATGGCCCAAACGTTATTGGTCCCAGACCGTGTTTTTGATGGTGAAGAAATGCACGTTAATTGGGTAGTGTTGGTTGAAGGAAATACTATTACCTATACAGGAACGGAAACCGGTTTAAAAGCTCCAAAAGGAACAAAAAAAATATTATTAACTGGCAAAACGGTGATGCCCGGAATAATTGAGGGACATTCACACTTACTTTTGCACCCCTACAACGAGACCGATTGGAACGACCAGGTATTAAAAGAATCCCCTGTAGAACGTGCCATCCGAGGAACGGTACATGCAAAAAACTCCTTAATGGCCGGAGTAACCACCATGCGAGATTTAGGGGCCGAAGGTGCCGGATATACCGATGTTTATCTGAAGAAAACAATCGACGACGGAATCATTCCCGGACCACGATTGTTGGTAGCGGGTCCTGCTATTGTGGCAACAGGAGCTTATGGACCAAAAGGATTTCACGATGGCGTTCAGGTTCCTTTGGGAGCGGAGCCGGCCAGCGGGGTCCCCAATGTAATCGAAACCGTTAGGCGTCAGTTGGGCAATGGGGCCAATTTTATCAAAATATATGCGGATTACCGTTGGACGCCAGGTGCGGATTCACAACCCACTTTTTTACAGGAAGAAATCGATGCTATGGTGGCGACCACAACAAGCGCAGGTAAGTATGTAGTGGCACATGCAAGCACTCCGGAAGGTATACGACGTGCCATCCACGGCGGTGTGGAAACCATTGAACATGGCGATGGCGGGACTTTAAAACTGTTTACCTTGATGAAAGAAAAGGGAATCGGCTTTTGCCCTACCCTAGCAGCTGGGGATGCCATTACCCAATATCGCGGTTGGAAAAAGGGAGTTGACCCCGAACCCGAGCGAATTACCAAAAAGAAGGCTTCGTTTAAGCTGGCATTGGAATCCGGCGTGCAAATAGTTTTTGGTGGAGATGTGGGTGTTTTTACCCACGGGGAAAATTATCGGGAAATGGAACTCATGGTTGAGTATGGTATGAAACCTTTAGATGTGATAACGTCCGCTACTTCATTGAATGCCAATATGTTTCACTTAGAGAAGCTTGGCAAATTAAAAAAAGGTTTTTTTGCTGATATTATAGCTGTGGAAGGTAATCCGCTGAAGGATATTTCCGTTATGAAAAACGTAGTTTTTGTAATGAAGGACGGGGAGGTTCATAGGGAGTAGTTATCGGTAATTGACACGTCATATCCTCAAGATTTGTGCAATGAAAAAGGCTTATTTCAGTTTAGTCGATATTATTTTAATGGGTCGTGACCCCAATTTTTGAGCGAATACCGCCAATTGGATTCTTTTATGTCACCTTCAGGTTTTTGCGCTTTGTGCCGGGCAATATAAGAATTCACTTTTTTCATATGTTCGAAATTAGATTCCGTTAGTTCCGCCTTTTTGGTTCTTTTAATTTTAATGATTTTACGGCCGCTTTTATGTCCGATAGCCTCCCCATCGCCACTATCCTGTCCGACAGATTTGGATTTTTCAGTTTCAAGCCAATCCTCTAATTCGGATGGAGTCATGTTGACGTTGTCATAGAACTCCTCATAAATTTCTTCCTTCTTATCTTCTTTCATAATCAATTCTTTTATCCAAATTTAGTTTTTTAAATGTTTAATATGAAATGATTCTAAGGGCACTAATAGTAGGGCTGTGCTGTTCATAGGTTACCCATTTTCATCTTGTTTTTTTCTTTTATCCAAAGCGGGGTATCATCTTCCCATTTATTACGGGTTAATCTGATTTTTTTGCCATTTGTAAATCTTATAGCCATGATTTCTCCATACATCAGAGGGCTATATAAAAAAATACTACACTTAAGCTGTTGGTAGTTGATTTTATTTTTTTGGTCAACTTGAAAAGTCTTAAAATTGAATTATTGCTTTTAAGAACTTTTGCACCGCTTCTGACGAGCCCATAGGAAATCTTAAAACGCGCACTAATATCAACAAGAGACCTATAAGGGTCGCTGCGGGCGTTACATGAGCAGCGGACATGTAAATTTATTATTAATTCAATAAATAGCCTAAGCTAATGCTTCGTCATCGGCTTATGGAAATTGAAAGGGGTCTCTGTCCTTCCTGTATGGGGTTAGTTGTTTTTTCAAAATCAATTTCACTTTCATTCTAAAACCTCGATCTGCACAGCATCAAGCCATGCAGTCCCAAAGTCTCTTAGATAAATTCCATATGAAATAACATTAGCATTTTCAGGCACCTCAGCTTCTATTTCATATGTTTTCCATTGTTTTGATGCTACTCGAAATTTATCTTGGCTGTCAAAAATTGGTAAATAGTCGCGATGCACATTTTCATTTACCCCTGGATCAATGGCAAGTCTTAAAAATGCATAACTGGGATGCGTGATTTCAGCACGCGCCGCTGCTCGAAACCGTATCTTTTTTCCACGATAAGGGGCCGCATCAATAAACTGTTTTAAGTTCGGGCCTATTTCGCCGTACGGAATATCTTTTGGACGATGAACCATAGCTGCATAGTTTCCTTTGTAGGGGTTTTCGTTAGTTACAACTAATTCAGCGTTTAATCGTTTAAATCTAGACCATACTACCCAATCAACTGGTTCTTCGCCTGACTTGTTGTTTTCAAAATCCAAGTTTGCCGGTTGGTCAAGTTTTTTATCAATTGACGCATCGTATTCGGAATCCGCATCATTTATAGGTTTTGCTGGCGTTGTTGAATCCAGAAAGACCAGTACATCAAATTCTTGTTGTAGTTTGTATGGCCATAGGGGTAGTTGTGATTCCCCATCCGTAAAACTTCCCCAAGAATATTGGGTTGATTGAGAGGTATTAAACCATTCATGAACGACTCCGCCTTCAGGAAGCTGTTGTAAATCTAAGACAGCAAGAGAAAATCCAGCTGAAGCCATTTTATGCTCCAATGTTCCTTCTGGGGCAGCTTCTACGGTGAAATCAAGCATTCCTTTTGCCGGGAATCCATCATCTAGAGACCTAAACCTCCCTTGGTTAAAGAAAAATCCAAAAATTTTCAGTTGATTTCCATACTGTTGTCGAACATGATATCCCATCATTTCGTAACCTTTTCGAGGACTATTACCTACATGAGAGTTATGTGCCCAGACAATTGCCTTAGCTTCCTTTCCCTCATGATCTAGTATCCATTTAATGTTTTCAGCCTGTCCAATGTCCCGTTCTTTGTTATAATTTATCCCGTCATCAGTATTCGTTTTTATGTAATATTCAACCTGTCGCGCATGTTGTTTTGCAAAGGTCCAATCGGAAAGACTGGATGCCTTGACATATTGGTCTTTCTTTTTATCGAATGCCATCATGACCCCTTGTATTTCCACCAGGGATAATGAATCGTACTCCTCAGGGATAAATTGACGCCTTCCAAGAATTTCAGGGTTGGAGAAAGGCACTTCTAAAATACCTAGTTCTGGGCGCACGTTCTTTTCTAGAACAGGGTCAACCTTGTATAAATATTCAAGCATGACTCTAGCTGCTCTTTCTGGGTCTTGTGGGTCAAAACCATAAAATTTGATTTTCTTTTTATGGTCAGGATTGGCATTATAGGCACGCATCCATTTGATTAAATCTAAGACTTCTTGTGTGTCCCAAGCCCAATAATAGATACCTGCCAAGGCTTTTTCTGGGTCACCAATGCCATCTAAAACATAGCGATTAATATCATATGCCTCGCCAAAGGGGCACTCGAGTGCAAATACGTTGAATCCCATCTCCGTTACCAAATATTCAACCATTCGGTGTTTTAATTGGAATACCTCCTTATTTCCGTGTGTAGGTTCTCCAAGTGAAACAATACGAGAATCTCCAACCATCTCACCAATAGGTAAAAGGTCTTCAAAACTATTTCCGGGAAGTACCGTGTTTAGTTCGATAGCGTTATCTGATATCCAGTTAACCACCTTCTCTTCCGTTGTTACTTCTTTACAAGAACTTAAAACGATAAGT
>CAJQMW010000065.1 GCA_905479535.1 uncultured Maribacter sp.
TTTACCAAAGAAACTTTAAAAGTATCTGCCCTATTGCTGATTGTGGGTATCCTATTTTATTACTTACAATTTTCTTTTCATCCCGTCCTGAATATTTTATTAAAGAGTGTTTTGGTAATTGCCATGTACGTGGGTATTTTGTACCGATTCAAAATATCCGAGGATGTTTATGGTGTGCTCTCCAAGTTTTTAAAGAATAAAAAATAAAACCTATCGACTTCCATATCGTCCTACCGCAGGAAACTCCCATGCGTCTCCAAGATTATGGGGTAGGGAAATTTATTACGATTCAAACTAAATCCGCCTTAAAAAAGACATTGAAAAAAGGGTTGATTTTAGTCGATGGGAAAATTGGCAGTACGGCTACTTTCATTTATGGCGGGGAACGAATTGAATTGAAACCACCGGTCAAACTTAGTCCTACTAAGATTTTCGATTTGGAATTGGAGGTTATTTATGAAGATGAACATCTGGCGGTCATTAACAAACCAGCCGGGATCTTGGTAAGCGGAAACAGGTTGAATACGGTGGTGAATGCATTGGCGAAGAACTTAAAAAAGAGTGGTCAAAAAGATAGCGTAAAACTTCAACCGGTGCATCGGTTGGATTATCCCACTACGGGATTGTTATTGATCGGTAAGACAAGCACTAGTATTGTTGCTTTAAATAAACTTTTTGAAAATAAACTAATTACCAAGACTTATCATGCGGTTACCATTGGTGAAATGGAATCCCAAGGAAGTATTGTATTGCCAATTGATGATAAAACATCTATTTCTGATTTTATGGTTTTAGAGAACGTAGTTTCGGAGCGCTTCGGTCATTTGAATTTGGTGGAACTAAATCCCAAAACCGGCAGGAGACATCAATTACGGAAACATTTAGCCGCTTTTGGAAACCCAATCCTAGGTGATACGGATTACGGTAGTCCTGACTTAATTTTAAAAGGTAAGGGACTTTATCTTCATGCTAGCGCATTAGAATTCGTGCATCCTTTTACTGAAGGAAAAATGCAAATTAGACTAGACCTTCCCAAGAAATTCAGAAACTTATTTGATGTAAACAAGGTTAAGTATTCTCATTAGCTCTTAAAAGTGAGTCTGTCTAAAAAGTCTAGGTTCAACTTTTCTGTTACATCGAGCGTCCCGAATAGTCGGGAGTGATGTCTTGTATCAAAAGGTAAGTTCTCCCCCAAAACTTCGGTACGCTGGGAACTACAGTAGGGCAGACTTTTTAGATAGCTACATAAGGACTGGGCGTATATAAAAAAAAGCCTCGCAGCGAACGAATCCGCTACGGGGCTAAACAACTAACCAACCTAAAAACTATTTTTACTGTCTTCTACTACTTCTTGTGGTAGCCGACCTTGAATTGCTTCCGCTACTTCTAGATGGTGCTTTGCTCACCGATCTAGACTTCGTGCTTTTGCTGACCGTAGACCGGGATCTACTTGGGGCGGAACTGGCTTTTTTGCTTACCGAACTTCTTTGTGTTCTTGTTTGGGCAACAGCTCTCTGCGTTCTACCTTGGCTACTACGAGCGGCACTGTTCCTTTTTACAGGCTTTTTATAAGTAGTAGCGGTCCTTTTTACGGTCGTACTTCGCGGTGTACGTGTAACCTCTCTTTTGGTGACCGTTCTACTTTGAGCACCTCTGGTTACATTTTGGTTTCCACGTTTAACCGTTGTACTACGTTTTACGGTGGTCGTTCTAGCAACACCATTCTTCCTGTTGGAACGAACATTATTGTTCGATGCTACGCTTCTTCCGGTTCTTGAAACATCTCCTCGTTTATTTATGCTTCTGTTCGTTTTATAATTACTACCGCGTTTGGCAACACTTCTATTACTTCTGTAAGAGTTGTCCCTTACGGCCACTCTTCTATCGTTCCTGTAAATATTGGCTCTTTCCCGACGTACTTTATTGTACCTGTGCTCCCTACCAATTTTTGCATACGCCCTTCTGAAATTATTTCTATAAGGGTTGTAATACGTATACCTGATCGGGGAATAGAACCTTCTATAAGGTCTGTTCAATACCAAGCTAAATCCTATAGCTGGTCGCACGAACCATCTGTGAAATGGACGGTATACATAATTTCTATTATAAATGTTGATGTATCCGGTATGGTAATCGTAGAATCCCCTGTTGTTATAGTAGACATACATGCCACCAACTCTGCGGACTCTTCCGTTTCTATAGTTAATGTTCACATCCCCAATTTGCTCCACACGACCATAATAGTCATAAAAAATAGGAACGTTCTCCACTTGAATTACCGCTCCGTAATCATCGTATTGTGCGTAAGGGCTATAATCGAAACCTGAATTAAAGGTCACTCCATTTCGGCTACCCGAAATGCGATTATCTATGTAAAAATCAAACTCACCATCGGGATATACTGAAAACGTAATGCCATTTTCAACAAAAATAAATGAGTTGTTGTATCTATAAGCATTGCGTGTTGCAACCTTATCTTCGTTTGTACCTGTGGCAAAGACACCAGTAGTGCCTAAAATCATCGCCGTAAAAAGGAGTACTAAATTTCTCATGATATAAGGTTTTAAATTCTGAATGCAATTATTTACACTCGCCTTATACTAAACAAACAGCGTGCCAAAAAATAAATAATCTTATTAACTATTTGATTGTCAATTAATTAAAAATTAATAGATGAGGCTTTTTAAATAAGAAATGAATCTTCGTAGTTAATTATAACTTCTCCTTTAGATATTTCGCCGTAAACGATTTTTTGCTTTTTACGACTTCTTCAGGAGTTCCTTCCGCTAATAATTGCCCACCATTTTCACCACCGCCGGGACCCAGGTCAACAATATAATCGGCACATTTGATCAATTCTATGTTGTGCTCTATAACTACGATAGAATGACCTTTTTTAATCAGGGCATCAAAAGATTCCAATAATTTTTGGATATCATGAAAATGAAGCCCGGTCGTTGGTTCGTCAAAAATAAAAAGTGCCTTGTCCTTCGTGGTGCCTTTCACTAAAAAGGACGCTAGCTTTATACGCTGCGCTTCACCACCGGATAGGGTAGAGGAGGATTGCCCTAAGGTAACATACCCTAAACCAACATCTTGGAGTGGCTTCAACTTCCCAACTATCTTTTTCTGTTCCCCTGCATTAAAGAACGCAATGGCATCATCGATTGTCATATTAAGGACATCATCAATATTGGAGTTGTTGAAAGCAACTTCCAACACATCTTTCTTAAAACGTTTTCCACCACAGGTATCGCATTCCAAGTGCACATCCGCCATAAACTGCATTTCAACCGTGATTTCTCCTTCACCTTTGCATTTCTCGCATCGGCCACCATCCACGTTAAAAGAAAAGTGTTTGGCTTGGTAGTTTCTAATCTTGCTCAGTTTTTGGTTGGCATATAGGTTGCGAATGTCATCGTACGCCTTTATATAGGTTACTGGATTGGAACGGGAAGAACGTCCAATAGGGTTTTGGTCCACAAACTCCACATGTTTAATATGGCTATACTTACCCGATACCGATGTGAACTGCCCCGCCTTTTCCCCATAACCGCCAACTTCCTTTAAGATAATGGGATATAAAAGCTTTTTGACCAATGTACTCTTACCGCTGCCCGAAACCCCCGTGACCACCGTGAGCATGTCCAAAGGAAAAGTAACATTGATATTCTTCAGGTTGTGTTCTCTCCCTCCTTTTATCTCAATATGGTTTTTGGACGTTCTTCTATCTTTCGGCACTGCAATTTCCATAGTGCCATTTAGATAACTGGCCGTAAGGGAATTTGATTTAAGGATTTCCGACAAGGTACCCTGCGCAACTACTTTACCGCCGTGGGTTCCGGCCTCCGGACCTATATCGATAACCACATCGGCTGCCTTCATGATGTCCTCATCATGTTCCACCACGATTACCGTATTACCTAGATTTCTTAATGAAAGCAATACCTGGATTAAATTTTCGGTATCCTTTGGGTGAAGGCCAATACTAGGTTCATCTAAAATATACATGGAACCTACCAAGCTACTTCCCAATGAGGTGGCTAAATTAATTCGTTGACTTTCTCCTCCGGATAAGGAGTTGGATTTCCGATTTAAGGTTAAATAATTCAACCCCACTTTATCCAAAAAGCCCAAGCGCGTATTGATTTCCTTCAACAGGCGATCGGCAATATGGGCGTCGTTCTTACTTAATTCTAATTGACCAAAGAAAACTATTAACTTTTCTATAGACAGACCAACTAATTCCGATATGGATGTGCCTCCCACTTTTACATAATCGGTTTCAGGTCGTAAACGCTTACCGTTACAGACATTACATTTTGTCTTACCCCTATACC